>JAZGCZ010000044.1:0-15764 GCA_036477195.1 Anaerolineales bacterium
CGAACCTGCGACCAACCGGTTATGAGCCGGCCGCTCTAACCACTGAGCTACGGGCCCTTTCCCTTGAATGGAGCGGGCAACGGGATTCGAACCCGTGCATCGGGCTTGGAAGGCCCGCGCTCTACCAACTGAGCTATGCCCGCTTGGAGGCAGGGGTGGCGCGGGCATTCTACCATGCGGCCAATCCGGGCATTTCTTGCTGGAAACGACCCCAGAGAATCATTCGAGCTCTACAGAATCGGCAGTCCCAGATCGTCGCCACTGTGCTCGCTCTTCTTTCCTGTGCGGAGATGCTCCTCCCGGCTCAAATGTACAGGAGACAAGATTTCGAAATCCCCGACCAGGCTCAAGCTCCGGCCTGCCACAATATTCTGACCCAGCTTCAGGGCCTCAATGAGACTGGCGCGATCGTAGAGCTTGATATCCATCCACACCTGCCCGCGCCGAGCGTAGCCTCGTGCAAATAGGAGCATTCTACCGCCCGGCTTATAGCGTGCAGAAACCAACACCAGATCGACTTCTGTCTTGGCGATCGAAGTCCGCTTACCGCGCACCGCACCCTCTCAATGGACTCCACGTTGAATGAGCTCTCCCGAATTTTGGGGAACGGTTCCACTTTGCGGGTCTATTCAACTGCAGCTTCTCAATGATTCGGGGTTCAGCAGGCAAACTTCTCCCAAGGGGTGCTGGAATGGTCGGGGTGGGCGGACTTGAACCGCCGACCTCCGCGTCCCAAACGCGGCGCGCTTCCAACTGCGCCACACCCCGGCCGGCGACGAGTATACCAGAGCGGGCTATTTAGCCGCTTCGTGTACAATCCCACGGATGTTCGGCCGCCACAATCGATCCTCGCTGTCCGATACGCTCCGCGAAGCTGCTGATCCTGAAATTAGATCCCTGCGAGCCAAGATCTCCGAGCGGCAGGATGCCGTAGCTGAGTTAGAGCTCGAGCTTTTCGACATACGCGTGTCGCTCGAAGAATTCGAGCGACAGCTCGAAGTGCGTATCCGCCCGCAGGAGCAGCAGCTTGCCGACCTTCAAGCGCAGCTCCGAAAATCACGCCATGAGGCTGAGCGGCGCGCGCAGTGGGGAAAGGATCTTGATGAAGCTCCAGATGTGGTCAGGCAATTCGAGCGAGCCTGGGCCCCCGGAAGGCATCGGACTGAGCGACCCCGAAAGCCTACCCAACCAGAACAGTCAGAATTAAAGGCGTTGTATCGGGAGTTAGCCAAGCGTTTTCATCCGGACCTAACAACCGATCCTCAGGAAAAGAAGTGGCGGGAGAATATGATGGCCACCGTCAATGCCGCATACCAAAGCCATGATCTCAATGCCCTGCTTGAGCTACGGCAGCAGCCAGATCGCCAGCCCGAACGGGTGAGTCAGACTCGCGAAGAGATTCTGGCAAAGATGTCAGCAGAAATATTGCGGCTCGATCAACTCATCGCGAAACTGAACCGTCGCATGGACAAACTGTCCAATTCATCACTGGCCCAGCTTCAGCTGGATGTCAGCATGGCTCGACAATCCGGTCAGGATCTGTTGAGCCAAATTGCCAACGACCTTGAGCTCGAGATCGCTCGATCGATAGCAGAGTTGGCCTCTTTCATTTAAAATCTTCCCGAATCTGTCGCAAAACTCATTTTCGTCGAATCCCTTAACGAGATTGCATCCAAATAAAAAAAGGAAAACCCGGCGACGTCATGTCGCCGGGAACTGTTCACTGATTTACGGAACGAGCGATTTCGAGCCTGATGAAGCTGCGGATTCGGAGGAGGAATCGAAGCTAATGAAGCTGTCGTATGACCAGCATCACTTTTCCTTGAACCTCCAGGTTTTCGGGGTCCTCGATATAGATCGGCTTCATGGTCGGATTCGCGGGCTGCAGTCGCACGGTGTCACCTTCACGATAAATATGCTTTAGCGTGGTCTCTTCCTTATCCTTTAGCCAAACTGCGACCATGTCCCCGTTCGACCAGTCTGGTCTTCGCTGCATAACAACAATATCGCCTTCATTGATCATTGCGTCGATCATCGAGTCCCCCTTCACCTCAAGCGCGAAGAGGTCTTCCGTAGTGCTGAGTAAGTCTTGTGTAATTTCGATGGCTTCATCCGCCCCAAACATCGGCGAGTCGGTGTCTGGAATTGGCACTGGTTCGCTGGCGAAGATGCGACCAACCAACGGAACACGGACGATGTTGGTTGCCGGTGAAGAGAGTTTCTCTGTGAGCCGCAGGCCACGTGAGACATTCTGATCGCGATCGAGATAGCCTTGCTCGACCAAGCGATTTAGGTTGTAATTCACCACGGATGTCGACGAAATATCCACCGCCGCTCCGATTTCGCGAATGGAAGGTGGATACCCACTCTGCATGCTAAACATCCGTATGAAATCGAGCATATTGCGTTGGCGATCCGAGAGTTTGCCTCGAGCCATTTCAGCCTCCTTGCGCGGCATACGCCGCATTCCGCACGCTTGTTCGTATTCTAGCGGAACATCCGTTCTATGTCAAGCGAGCCGCGCACTTCAATTTGCACAGCCGAAATCCTGAGCTGACCTTGGCCGCGCAATGCGCCCGCTGTAAAATCGAGTAGCCCCACTGCGACTCTTAGCGTGAAACTTCTAGAACAACGAATTCTTCAAGATGGCACCGACCTTGGCGGAGGCATCCTCAAGGTCGATGGGTTCATCAATCATCAGGTCGATCCCGCACTAATGGCGGCCTGCGGAAAAGAGCTCGCACGAAAATTTCGCGCAGTTGGCGCAACGAAGGTGCTCACTGCTGAAATATCCGGCATCGCCCCTGCCCTGACCACTGCCCTCGAATTGGGCCTGCCTGTTGTCTACGCCCGCAAATCTAAACCCATCACCATGCCTGACCAGATCTTTCTGACCCTTGCCCCTTCGCACACGAAAGGTCGGACCGTGGAGCTGATCGTTTCACCAGAGTTTTTGGGTCTGGATGAAAAAGTGCTCATCATTGATGACTTTCTTGCCTCGGGGCAAACCATCATGGGGCTTGTGCGGTTGGCCAGCGCAGCGGGGGCATCGGTTGTCGGCATTGGCACCTTGATCGAGAAGCGATTCGAGGGCGGGCGTGACTTGCTAAACCGACTGGACGTTCCTATTGAAGCTCTGGCGGTGATCACAGAGATGAGTGAAGGCAAGATTGTGTTCGATGCTAATTAGATCCTTATGACCGACGCAATTGCCATTATCGATTTTGGATCCCAAACCTCACAGTTGATCGCACGCAGAGTGCGAGAGGCACAGGTCTACTGTGAGCTCTTTCCCTACGACGCCCCAGCCGAATCCATTTTGAGCCTCAAGCCCTCGGGCTATATATTGTCGGGTGGGCCAGCTTCGATCTATGATGAAAATGCACCTCGCGTACCCGACTTCGTCATTGAGTCTGGGAAACCCATTCTTGGCATATGCTACGGAATGCAGGCTCTCGCCGACGCTCTGGGAGGCGAAGTCGCCCGCGCCGAGACTCGCGAGTACGGATCGGCAGAGATCCAGGTGGATGTTGGAGATGGTCTTCTTGAACTTGGATCTCAGCAAGTTTGGATGTCACATGGTGATCGGGTGGATGTATTGCCAGGCGGGTTTCGAGCCATAGCCAGTTCGAAGAACTCGCCCCACGCGGCGATGGGCGACTCAACTGCTAAGATCTATGGCCTGCAATTCCACCCGGAAGTCGAACATACGCCGATGGGCGGGGAAATCCTGCGCCGATTCGCGGTGGACATATGTGGGGCTCAAGCCAATTGGTCCCCGTCGTCTATTGTCCCCAATGCAATTCAAACTATTCGGGAACGGGTGGGCGCGGGCAGCGCGATCGCAGCGGTAAGCGGAGGTGTCGATTCCGCAGTGGCGTCCGTGCTGGCATATCAGGCTTTGGGTGAGCAACTGGAGTGCGTATTCGTAGACACGGGCTTGCTTCGCAGCGGGGAGCGTGAAATGGTCTCTTCTAGCCTTGGACCGCTGCTTGGCGACCAATTGCAGGTCGTCGATGCTTCTGAGAGATTTCTGACTAACCTGACTGGGATCACCGATCCCGAACAGAAGCGGAAGATCATCGGCGAGCAGTTCATTCGAGTGTTTGAGGAGGTCGCTACCCATCTGGAGCCCCCGCACTTTCTGGTTCAGGGGACGATTTACCCGGATGTCGTTGAATCAAGCGGCCAAGATCGTGAAGTCGCGGCTCGGATCAAGACCCATCACAATGTGGGTGGATTACCACCGGACATGGACTTCAAGCTTGTCGAACCTTTGCGATTCCTATTTAAGGATGAGGTGCGTAACGTGGGACGTGAGCTCGGCTTGTGTGAAGCGCTGCTTCAACGTCAACCGTTCCCCGGACCGGGTCTCGCGGTGAGATGCTTGGGCGAGCTCACGCCATCCCGACTCGAAAGGTTGCGTGTAGCTGACCGAATCCTCACCGACGAATTGCAGGCCCATCAGCAGGTCTCCGCTCAAGCCTTTGCCGTTCTGCTGCCCGTGCGCTCTGTGGGGGTAATGGGAGATCAACGAACTTATGGTGAAACGGTCGTGCTGCGCGTCGTGACAACAGAGGATTTTATGACCGCCGATTGGGCCCGGCTTCCGCATGACTTGCTTGCCCTGATCAGCGGTCGAATCGTCAACGAGGTCTCTGGCGTCAATCGCGTGGCCTATGACATTACGAGCAAGCCTCCAGCGACGATTGAGTGGGAGTAGCCTCATGCTAAAATCCTCAGATGCGTCGCTGGGCTTCCTTCTTTTCGCGTTGTTGCTCCGCCCAACCTTTCAGATCCAACCCTCTCTCAGCATATTCGAGCTGGATACGCAGGCCTTTCCGACCATAAGCTTAATGGTAAGCGTTTCGGATGACACGGGTCGGCGCATTCCGAGTCTCACCGCGGGAAACTTTCAAGTTCTCGAAGATGGCATTCCGGTCGATGACCTTGTGGTCGAAGAGATATTGGTAGGCACTCGGCAGGTCTTCGTCATCAATACGGCCCCGGGCCTGAGCGTTCGCGATTCGCATGGTTTGACTCGATTCGACTACGCAAAGCAGGAATTGCTCGATTATTGGCGGGAACCAGATGCCAGTTTGATTGGAGTAGATGACCTCAGCCTGCTCACCTCGGACGGCCTGCTCATTCAACACTCCAGCTCGGCCGCCGAGCTTGCGGCCGCCTTGGACGTGATGAAGCCAACGTTTGAAGGATCTATCTCCGGGTTCGATTTGCTTTTGTTAGCCCTGGATTTCTCAGCCGACCCACTGGAAGCTTCTGCGCTTCCGAGCTCGCTAGTATTCATTACCCCGCTTATTGAAACACCGCGGGATCTGCCAATCGCAAACGCGATCTCCCGAGCGAGCGTTTCCGGCACCGCCATCTACCCAGTTTTATTTTCCAACGAAGAGGCTTTGGAGCAACCTGAAATTGAACCCTTGCGAGAGTTAGCAGAATCCACTGGCGGTCAGTTTCTGGCGTTCGATACCGAGGGCGGATTGCAGACGGTCGTCGATCGCATCCTGGATCAACGGGTCCGATACCAGATTACATTCACTTCGCAGGCAGATACGGCCGGAACCCACCTGCTGCAGATCCAGGTCAGTGACGAAGGCTTTGAGACAAGTTCGCCCCCGGTAGAGTATGAAATCGATGTCCGACCTCCCGAGGTAGCCTTTATCCAGCCGCCGAATGAAATCGTGAGGCAGACAGATGACTCCGAGATGGCCGTGGAAGAAATTGCTCCAAGCTCCGTCGCGCTCCAGATATTGACCACCTTCCCCGATGGACACAATCGCAGCATCGAGCGCAGCTCATTGCTGGTTGACGACAAAATCGTCGATGTGCGGCGAGAAGCGCCATTTGACCGATTCGAGTGGGATCTAACAGAGTACCGCCAGACCGGGGCCCACACGCTGAAAGTTCTCGTGCGGGATTCTCTCGGCCTGGAGGCGGAAACCATCGATAACCCGGTTCAGATTGTGATTTCCAGGCCCGATCAGGGCTTAACCGCCCTCCGCCCAGCGCTGGATTCGTTGGTGGCAATTCTGGCCGTAATCGTGGCCGGGATGGTGCTTGTCATCGGTCTTACAACGCTGGTCCGACGGGCGCCGCTCCCTGAGCCCGTCCGGCTTAATCCAGTGAAGCGGACCAGACTCCAAAGCACTGCCCCAGCCGAAGCCATGCTCATCCCCCTGCGACCCTCCGGCGACCCGGTTCCACTAACCGGGATAGATGTCGTACTCGGAAGGGACGCTTCGCTAGCGGCTGTTGTTTTGGATGATCCGTCCGTAGAGCGGATGCATGCACGTTTGATTCGCCAAGCCGATGGTGACTATCTGCTTCGCGATCAGGGCAGCGTCGCCGGCAGCTGGGTCAATTACGAGCTTGTGCCAAAATCCGGGCAACGACTGCGGCACGGCGATCACATTCAGCTAGGGCGTGTAGAATTCCGCTTTCAGCTGCCCGGCGATCATCCGCCGCGCAAGATTCAGATTACGCCAGATGAGGGACCATTAGCTGAATGATCCCATCCGATAACTCACACCTAACGGTCGCCGCGTTATCCCATCCAGGCGAGATCCGGGAGATCAACGAGGACCGTTTTTCTGTCACCTTTTACACTCGAGAGTCTGACAATGCCTCCGTAACTCTGGCCATTGTCGCAGACGGAATCGGCGGCCATCAGGCCGGTGAAGTAGCATCACAGATTGCGGTGGACCAGATCTCCGGCGATATCGCGAAGGCGAGCGGTAACGATCCAGTGGTTGAACTCTCAGCGGCCATCATTACCGCGGGCAGACTAATATCCAAATCCGCTGCGCGGGACGAAGCACTTCAGGGCATGGGCTCCACGATTGCTACGGCAATGGTCGTTGAGCAACACCTTTTCATTGTCTCAGTTGGAGATAGCAGAATCTATCTCATACGGTCAGGCGAAATCCAGCAGATATCCATTGACCACACGTGGGTTCAAGAAGCCATCAAGCACGGCATATTGACTCCGGAGGAGGCCCGAAATCATCCAAATGCCCACGTCCTTCATCGGCATTTGGGTGGAGAGGGGGATCCGATCCCCGACTCACGGTTGCGGCTTTCTGACGATGAAAGTGATGAAGCCTCTCAAGCCAACCAGGGCATGAGTTTGGCTCCCCATGACCAGATCCTTCTCTGCTCCGACGGACTGACGGATCTCGTAGAAGACGATGAGATTTTGGAGGTGGTTTCCGCGCATTCCCCGGAAGAGGCGGCGGGCGCGTTGGTCGATATGGCCAGGGCGCGGGGCGGTCACGACAATATCACGATGGTTATCGTCGAAGTGCCGGATACGAATGCCACTGGCTCCAGCAGCCGCCTGCGGTCAGGATTGCGGCTGGCGGCTGCAGGTATCGCTCTTCTGCTTCTGGTAGCCATTGGACTGGGCCTCACCTACCTCCTGGGTTACTGGCCTTGGTAGATCCCTCTCGATAAAACGCCATATATTAGCTGGGTCTCAACTACTCGCTGGGTTTCTGGCCCTTGTAGATCCCTCTCGATAAAACGCCACTTATTAGCTGCGTCTCAATTACTCCCTGGGTTTCTGGCCCTGCTAAATCCATTTCGATAAAACGCCCCTTTGGGGGGCGAATTCACGGGCCTGCTTCTTGCAACAAGATTGCTGACCGCGGGGCGTAGCTGTAAAATAGCCGGCCGTGAATAAGCCCATAAAAGCGAACATCAGCCTGTTGCATGTGGCAGGTGGAGAGGGACGAAATTCCCCGCCACCTGGCACGCTTGCTCTATCGCCTCCTCGTAAAGCTGCGCGAGGACGCAGTCACGATTTTCTTTTTGTCAGCCTCAAGCTTTTAGGCAATGCGGGTGAGGGTCGGGCATCGAGGCTGGCGCAGGTTGCCGCGCAAGCCTTTTTCCGGACCCCTGGATCCGTAACCGCTGCCCTTCGACAAGCGACCATGGCTGTGAATCAGGAGCTGGTAGACGGCTCGCTGGAAGCAGGCATGGTAGTGGGCGCTTTGCGCAGTGAAAACCTGTATTTCTCCGAGTGCGGAGCTGGGGAAACGATATTGATTCGATCGGGAACGGTGAGCCGCATGACCGGATCCGAGCGCACGCTGGGCAGCTCATTGGCCCCAATGATCCAATTCCAGCATCTGGAAGTTCGGCCGTCAGATCTCATCATTCTTACCGCGGCGGACGATGTGCCGTGGTCTGATCTCTCTCTCACCGGCCTCACTGGCCTGGCCTTAGATCAAGTCAACGAGCGGTTGGTAACCGGCACCGATCGAGATATCACAGGCCTTCTGATTCAAGTCCCTGGGAAGGCCGAGGTTCCCATGCCACGTTCCGTCGAAGATCCTCCCAGGGCTTCAGTGGGCGCGTTGGGGGCTGCATCGCCTGATCTTGGTGAGCAGGTTGCGGTCCGCTCTTATTCTGGCGAACAAATGCCACCGGTCCAATTGACGCCGACAAGTGAAAGTATGTCGGGAAGTGAAGGCACGCTGGCAGGTGAAAGTTCGCCGGCACGTGAAAGTGAGGAACCTGATACCCCACCGCACGATCCGGCTGACTTCGAAGCGGAAGTTCCCAGGATCTGGCTACGGCGACTGGCCTTCCGGCTGAGAGTCACCGGTAAGCGGGCCTCACGACTTATTAGCGAGGTCATCGTCCGCCTGATTCCCGGGACGCTTGACGCCCAACAATTTGATGAATTTTCGCCCAATTTGCTGGCCTTCACCGCAGCGGCGGTGCCGATTCTCGTGGTGGGCATATCCAGCATTCTTTACTTCAAACACGGCCGCGTGGAACAGTTTGAGAGCTACCTTGCGCAGGCGCGATCGGCCGTCATCACGGCTCAAATTCAACCACTAGGCGAGGAATCGAGAGCGGATTGGGTCATGGCCGCCCAGTGGCTCGACCTGGCCGAGAGCTACCAAGCGACGGACTCGTCAAATTCGCTTCGTGGCGAGGTTCAGTCCGCACTAGATCAGCTGGACCGGGTCATTCGATTGGATTTTGTCCCGGCCGTGAGCGGGGGGTTCGGGCCGAAGGCCAACTTGACTGCTGTGGCAGCTACAGTAACGGACCTCTACGCCTACGACGAAGGCGCGGAGACTATTTGGCATGCCTGGGCTACGGGACGCGGATATGAGATCGACAGTCAATTTCAGTGCCTGGAAGGCACCGACAGCATTCCAGATTTCGGCCAACCCGTTACCATGGTCATCCAGCCCGAGCCTGGAGCGTTGGGGGCGGAAGGGGTGGTTGCGATTGATGCCGCCGGTTCTCTTCTATATTGCGCCCCTGGTGCCGAGCCGCTCACCGGCAAGCTGGCAGCTCCTGATGCGGGTTGGGGGGAGATTCAAGCCATCGAGGTGTTCGGTAATGACCTGTTCATTCTGGACCCAGTGAAGAACGCGGTTTGGATCTACGATGCGGCCGACGGTCTCTTTAGTGGGTTCCCCGCCCTTTACTTCGTGGAAGAAACCCGAGAATTAGGAACGGCGGTTGACTTGGCACTCGCCCAGGACGAGCTTATTATCCTCTACGCTGATGGTGGAATTGACCGATGTCGCAGGACCATAGAGAGCACCAACGATGGCAACCTTCGTATTCGGGTCGAATGCGAAACGGAGCCGCAGTTTCAGGACGAGCGAGCCGAATTCGGCCCGCAATCCACGATTCTGGACGCCGAGCCGGCCAGCTTTGTGTATTCTCCGCCTCCGGAACCTTCGCTGTTCTTTCTGGATGGTCTGGAAGGTACGGTCTTCCACTACAGCATGCGCCTCGTGTATCAAGCACAGTACCCCACAGACTTCGACGCTCAGGTCAACGCCATCACCGCAGCGCCCCCAAACGATCTTTTTGTGGCCGCCGGCGATCAAATTTACTACGCGCAGCTCGGCCGATAAGCCAATCTTTGACAACCCCCATACGCAACGCTACAATCAGCCTACCTATTAAGGAATGATTATTTGAGTCGCTGGCCTGGGAAGTACGTAATTGGTCTAACAGGCAATATTGCCACGGGCAAGAGTGTCGCGCGCAAGATGCTGGAGCACCTTGGCGCCTACGGCATCGATGCGGATGCATTAGCACATCGCGCGATGGCCAAAGGTGCGCCGGGCTTTCCTCTCGTTGTGAAATCGTTTGGCGAATGGATCGTGGATGATGAGGGCCAGATCGATCGCGCTCGGCTTGCAAAGGTCGTATTCTCTGATCCAGGAGCGCTCGAAAAACTCGAAAAGATCGTCCATCCGCTGGTTACCCATGCCATCGATTTATTGATCCGCCGGGCGAAGCATAGTGTGGTCGTCATCGAAGCCATCAAGCTGCTTGAAACCGACTTGGCGGCTGGCAGTGATGCGGTCTGGGTGGTGTATGCGCCCGAACAGCTCCAGGTTTCGCGGCTGATGCATAAGCGTCAGCTTTCCGAAGCAGCCTCAAAGCAGCGCATCTCGGCTCAATCCCCACAGACGGGCAAACTACGTATGGCATCGGTTGTCATTCGCAATGAAGGTTCTTTTGAAAATACCTGGGAGCAGGTTCAGGCTGCCTGGGCGGAGCTCCCGAAGCCCAAGGAACCCCTTCTGGAGCAGCCGCCGGAGGCGCGACCTGGGCAGCTCGTGGTACGGCGGGGCCGCCCGCAGGACGCCGACGATATCGCCCGCTTCATCACACAAGTTACACATGGCAAGAAGAAGATGAACCGCGAAGATGTCATGGCCGCCTTCGGCGAGAAGGCGTTTCTTCTGATTGAGCGCGATAGTCATACGGCTGGCATTGCAGGTTGGCAGGTTGAGAACTTGGTGACTCGGATCGATGAGTTGTACTTTGCTCCCAACCTTCCGCTGGACGAAGCCATTCCCGCTTTGATGAACCAGGTTGAAACTGCCTCCAATGAACTGCAGAGCGAGGCTTCATTATTATTTCTCCCACCGTACCTGGCCCAGCACGCCGCAGCTTGGCGAAACGTGGGCTACCGGCCTCAGACAGTGCAAGGTCTTGGCGTGCGGGCGTGGCAGGAGGCTGCCACGGAGTCGATGCCTCGTGGATCGTCACTCTGGTTTAAGCGCCTGAAGGAAGACCGAGTCTTACGGCCTCTTTAGAGATCCCCCTCGCGCATCCTTATGTAAGAGTCATATCGTTCGGGGCTGAGGCGGCCCTCCTCAACTGCGGCAATCACAGCGCAGCGCGGCTCATGAGTGTGTGTGCAGTCGTTGAATTCACATTGATCGACGAGTGCAGCCAAATCCGGCATGTAGCCATCGAGCTCTTCAGGCTCAATATCCCAGAGAGCGAACGCTCGCAACCCAGGCGAGTCGGCCACGTACCCTCCGATTTCCAACGGCAGCAACTCCCGAACCACAGTGGTGTGTGCGCCGAGCCCTACGTCGCTGACTTCTTTGGTCTCAAGCCCTAACCCGGGCTGAACTGCATTTAGCAGCGTAGACTTTCCCACGCCGGACGGGCCGGCAAACACGGAAATCCTGTCTCTTAGCTGCTTACGCAGTGCTTTGATTCCTTTTCCCTTTAAAGCCGATGTGTAGAGCACGACGTATCCGATGTCACTGTACTCGCCGAACTCCTCCTTCGCGCTCTTTTGCTTGACCAGGTCCACTTTATTGGCACAGATGATTGAGCGAATCCCTTGGCTCTCTGCCATCACAAGCAGCCGATCCATTAGGCGAAAATTCGGATCTGGATCTGCACAAGCAAAAACAAACACCGCTTGATCCGGGTTGGCGATCAGCACTTGTTCTGACTTTCTTCCCGGGTCGCGGCGGGAAAGCACTCGGTCTCGTGGCTGCACGCCTTCAATCATTACTTTGCCGCCCTCGGTAGTGCGAACCTCTACCCGGTCACCAATCGCGATCTCGTCAATCTCCCGTCTCAAGCGACCCCTGAGCTGCGCTTGAACCACACCCGTCGCGGTTTCCACATCATAGAAACCTGCTCGGGCGCGCAGAACGAGTCCCGGTATGGGTTTATCTGTCATCCGAGGTTGATTGCGACGAGGCCGAGGTTGATTGAATTATTGGGGAAGTTGGTTGAGTTGCGGACAAGGTTGGTTGAGTTGTAGGGAAATTGGTCGAGTTGGGGCCGAGGTTGCTCGAGTTGTAGAGGAAGTTGGATGCGTCGCGGCCGAGATTGGTTGAGTCGAAGACGAAGTTGGTTGAGTTGCGGACGAGGTTGGTTGAGTTGGGCTGGAGTGGCGAGGGCGAGGCATTTAGATAGCCCACTCAGCCCTCCTGTTCCCCTTCGCCCTCTTCGGATTCTGGCTCGGGGGCTGCCGGGATTCTAATTCGTTCTTCCCAAGGGTACCGTTTGATCGGCTGCCCAAAGAAGTGGGATTCGATCACCCGCCTCGCTACGGGTGCGGCCCATTCCGATCCCTCACCTTGGAATTCAAGAATGACGACCACGGCGATGTCGGGAATGTCCTCGCGCTCTTCAAAGGTATAAGCGGCGAACCAGGCGTGCGGGTCCGTAAAGTCTCCGGTCTGGGCGGTGCCGGTTTTGCCCGCGACATCGAGATCGAGACCGAGGAACACGCTTCGGGCGGTGCCTTTGGGATCACGAACCACCCCGACCATGGCCTCTTGGATGGCTTCTAAATTCTCGGAACTGACCGGAACCGTACCCTGCACGATGGGCTCGAACTCTGAAAGGATTTCTCCCTCGGCACTTTGAACACGGTCCACGATCTGAGGCTGGTAGAGCGTGCCGCCATTTCCGATGGCCGCGATCATGCGGGCCACCTGTAGCGGAGTCACCTGTAGGAAGCTTTGTCCGATCGCTAGCTGGACCGAATCCCCTTGCGTCCATTCCGCTTCGAATAACGCTAGCTTGGTCTCAGGATCCGGGACCAGGCCTTCTTGCTCATTGATCTCAATTTGGGTTGCGGTACCGAGACCGAAGCCTTTTGCCATGTCGGAAATAGCCGTCTCGAGCCCGCGATTGTGGAGGTCCAGCCCGATATGAAAAAAGTATGGATTACAGGATCGCTCGAGGCCCTCCTGCAGCGTAATCTCGCCCCAGCCTCCCAATCCCTTTTCATAACGCCAATCATAGAGGGTGATGCCGGACAACTCACGGAATTCAAGCCCGCAGTTGTAGATTGTGTCAGGCTTGTAAACACCCGATTCAAGAGCGGCGGCCATGGTCACCGTCTTAAAGACCGACCCGGGAGCATAGGCCCCCACCGTGGCTCGGTTGAGCAGTGGGTTATTAGGGATCTGAAAAATCTCCGACAGGCCGGAGGCGCTGTTGGGATTGCTCGTGTCGAAGAGATTGGGATCAAAATCCGGTGTCGAAGCGATCGCCAGCACGGCCCCGGTGTCTCGATCAAGAACGATAACCGCTCCGGTGAGGTCGCTGTCCTCTAGCGCTTGCTGTGCATAGCGCTGTAGGTCGCGATCAAGTGTGGTGTATACAGCGAAGGGAGGCTCCGACTCCTGTGAAGCGATGACGGTGGTCGGCCGACCCGCAGCGTCCGTGATATACAATGTTCCACCAGGCCGCCCGCGCAGCGGCTCTTCGTACCAATACTCAAGGCCGATCTGCCCGACAAACTCGTCACCCTGGTAGCCCTGCACCAGGTAATCCTGCAGATCCTCCTCCTGGATCCAGCTGATATAGCCCAATGAATGGGGCGCGAGACCGCCATCGAAATAAAGCCGCGTATCGTAGTTGCCCCACTGCACGCCTCCCACACTTGAGAGAATGCCTTGCACCTGTTGAAATGCTTCGAGGGGTACCTCACCCAAATTTACGCGGAAGTCGGTGTCTCGGATCTGATCGTAGAGGAATTGGATGGAGTCATTCGAGGGGTAATCCATCAGGCGCCTGATCGTGCTGAGCATATCTAGTTCCGCATCCTCATCGCCGATCTGATTGGGAACGATCCAAAGCGCGACCGCCTCTGAATCAGCAGCCAAAGCTAACCCGTTCCGATCATAGATATTGGCTCGAGTGGGCGTGACCACGTCCATGAACAAGTTTCTGCCGCTTTCCAATTCCGGGAGGATCAAGGCATCGCTCCAGGCTACAGTCCAGGCATTATCGACCAGCGTCAGGTCCATTTGGAGATCGCGATTGATATCGCCGGCCGCCAGGCTATGTAGTGCGGTCTGCAGGCGAACCTGAGATTGACGCGGGTTCAGGATGAAGGACGAAACGACTTCGTAGTCTAGTCCGGTTAGTGCCGCGCTTCGCCAGATGTCGTCATATCGTTCTGCGAATGCTTCTTGTGTGATCCCGTCCTGCGTGAGCGGGCTGAGCATGTCGTACATACGGTCGTAGTCACGCACCTTCCAAGCGTCAAGGTACCCGCGGGCGGCGTCCTCAGGGTTTGGAGCCGAGTCAGTCAGAACCAGCGGTTCAGGAAGTTCTGAGGGGGAAACGGGCGAGGAAGGGAAAGACGTTCCGCACGCGGTCATGAGCAGTGCAGACAGCCCAAGTGCAATGGGTTTCAGAAATGTCTTTCGATGACCCGCGAAAAGCTCGAGGGCAATTGGCTTCATAAATATCTTTCGGAGACTTGCGAAAGGCCCGAGTGCAGTCGGCTTCAGAAATGACTTTCGAGGACTTGCGAAAAGCCCGTGCGCAATCGGCTTCAATATTTTCCCTTGAGGACTTCCGAGTAGATCGGACACTGATAGCCGGTGTGAGCTTGGCACGCGGCCGGCACATCCGCCAAGGACATCATCGGGAGATTCCGCGCGACGTGACACAGCGGCAAGCCCATCACGTTCGCGAAGCAATCTTGCATTTGAGCCATGTCGACCGGTATGAACTCCCTGTCCTGAATGGCATACGATCCGGCCTTATCAAGTGGGTTACCGTTAGCCAGGTATTGTTCGAGATCCGAGTCGCTATACTGTCGCATCGGAACATTGCTTTGACAAGTATCCACCAGTTCCGATCCTGATTCTGGATTGAAAAGGGCGATGCTAGTGATGACTTGATGTTTGCGGCCGCGCAACGCTTCAAGCATTTCCCTGGCTTCAGCGTGATCTTTCGGTTTGCCGAGCACGTGGGGGCCGTCTACCACGACCGTGTCTGCGCCGAGCACTAGCCCACTCTTGCTATTCACAGCCTTTGCTTTGGCTAATGCCAACCGGCGCGTCATATCTCTCGGGCTCTCGTCCCGTTGCCTTCGCTCGTCGACCTCCGCCGTCGCGACTCGCACCTCCAAGCCAGTAAGTTGCATCAGTTCCTGCCTTCGTGGCGAGGCGGAAGCTAGAAGAATCTCTACTTCCTGCAAAACGCGGCCATCTTATCATAGCGACTGGTACAATGCGCGACATGCGCCCTGTAGACCTCTTTGATCACGCCTTGAGTCAGCGTTTTGCTAAGGAGGCGCCACTTGCCGCCCGAATGCGGCCTAAGACGCTGGGCGAATTTGTGGGTCAGGGACACATCATCGGAGAGGGTCGCCTACTCCGCAGAGCGATTGAAAGCGATCGACTGTTCTCCTCTATCATTTTGTGGGGCCCTCCCGGCACAGGTAAAACGTCTTTGGCGATGATTATTGCCAATACAACTGCGTCGGTGTTCGAAAGCCTCTCCGCGGTTCTTGCGGGCAAGCCCGAGCTCCGAAAGGTTATTGCTGCCGCTCAGGAGCGGCGAAAATACGACAGTCAGCGAACCATTCTCTTTGTTGATGAGGTTCACCGCTGGAATAAGGCCCAACAAGATGCCCTTCTACCCCACGTCGAGCAGGGCCTAATTACACTTATCGGCGCCACGACAGAGAATCCGTA
>JAZGCZ010000045.1:0-6731 GCA_036477195.1 Anaerolineales bacterium
GTTGGTAATCCTCCGCGGCGGCTGCCATGTCTTCCTCGATGGCCGTGAAGCGTTCCTCGATGCTTGTTAGCTTTTCTAACATGGCGTACACATAACAAACTCCCACAGCGTCGGTGGGAGGTTCGAGGCGATTATACCCCGAGAGGCTTGGCGATGGCTTGAAGCATATCGCGAACGCCAAGCTTACAACACATCTCGCTTGAGGTTAATGGAATTTACGACGTTGCCTAAGGTTCGGGAGTGGGAGTGTCTGTTGCTGTAGCGGTCTCGGTCGGAGCAGGATCTGGCGTATCTGTCGGAGTCGGCTCTTGAGTATCGGTCGGAGTCGGTGTTGGGCTGTCGGTCGGCACTGGCTCTGGGGTGTTGGTCGCCTCCGGGGTGGGAGGTGCCTTAAACGTACTCCGGCTCAACGAACAATGGGCATCTTGCCCCGGCACGTCGAAAGTGAGTGTCACAGAAAACGAGCCGTAGATTTTGCCGCCAGGCACATCGTCAAAGTCGGTCTCCCATCTCCTCGTCTTCCCTTTGCTCAGCTTCTCATAATCGCCGGTCGAAATTGTTGGAGAATTCCCGCTGCTTGTTGGGTTGTAGTTGTATTTATCATCGCCGTCTATTTTGTCTAGCTCGAAGTAATCTACATAGGCTGGATCTGGCACATCCGGCCACTCAAAGACCGTTTTGATGAGGTAAACGTGCTTCGATCCACTATTGCGGACATTGGCTTCTACATCGTCGCCATCAACCCACATGCCGGTTATCGACAGATTGCTGCAGTACCCAATTGGGGCCGCGACAGCGGTCAATGCCGGCGGGGTATCGGTTAGAGCTGGCACAGAGGTTTCCGTAGCAGAGGCATCGGTAGGGACTGGGGAGGCGGTTGGATCCGCGGCGGAGGTTGTTGGGCTTGAATGTACCGTGACCTTTGGAGTGGTGGTTGGCACCAATTCTTGCATCAGCAGCGCGATCGCGGGAGCGCCTGAACCGCCCCCTTCATCAAAGCCGAGGACGTCTTCGACGATCGTGAGCCTGAGCTCATGAATCCTGGCGACAATCGGGTCCGCCCCATAGTTTGCCAACAGCCTAGAGCGAAGTTCGCCCTCGAATGCAAGCGCGGAGACAGGACCCGCAAAGACCAGCAGCTCTAGCATCAGAACGCCGAAAGCAATCCCGGTGATCAGCGTGAGCGCGGGTATTATCCAGCTTCGCTTCGGCTTCTTGGCCAGTCTGACCAAGGTTTCCGTTGCAAGAGGGATGGTCTCTCGCAGGTCAAACCTGCGGGGGCGTTCAGTATTAGTCGCCAACTTCCCCTGCTTCCAGCATCGCGCTAGATGATCCACGAATGTCGCAGCCTTCGCGCACCTGAATAAGACGAAATCCCGACTTCCGAATATCCGCGAAGCATTTTGACCCGTCTTCTACGGCGCTCAGAAACGCCCGAAGAAATCGAGACAAATCTGGTGAAAAACGACTGTCCACAGGTCGCGCAGCAGGATCAGGCTTGGTTGAAGCTCTAACGATGGATGATCTGGAACTTCCGGGGGCAATGCATACAGCAGCCAGTGCCCACCCGACGATGGGTCTGGCAGTAATACAAAACGCGATCAAACGAGCGAGAAGTGAATCCAAACCGGCCCTTTACCGATGCACGTGTCTGGAGGATCGTTGACCCCCTCCCTTGACCGCTGTAGACACTATTATTCCTGCGGGGACCCGCACCTACAAGGGGACTTGCTTCCTAAACGGGGTAGCTAATGGGGTTTGAAGGGTACGAGATGGCTTTGGGTCAACGCGCGAGCAACCGCGGATGCTGAGAATCTATGCTTCTAAGGCTCGTGATCCGGCTGGCTTCCGGGCAGGGTCGGCAACGGCCCCGCGCCGGGCTCCTCCCCTTCCAGGCGACCTTCCAAAAATTCGAGCTCATCCTCGCTGGCCTTGGGCGGCTTTTGCATATCCTTGGTCGTCTCACCGCTCAATATTTCTGCGAGTCTGGGCAGGCTTCCAGTGTAATCCTGGATGCTCTTGTCCACGACCTGTCGGCCGACAAGGGTTGAGCTGCGGCCTAGCACTTCATGGACAAGCACTTCCTGCTGTTTGCCCTTCAGTCGAGCCAAACCTTTCCTCCCGAAGCTGAACTGGTGGCGCACCGGTCCGAGTTTCCGGTACGTCGGGTCGCTGATCACGAGTGCGGTTCCCCCGAGATCGCGGGTAATTTGTTGAATTCGCTGAGCGATATTGACTGTGTCACCAACCACGGTGTAGTGCACGCGGTCCTCGCTTCCCAGCCCGCCAGCGATCACAGTGCCAGTGGATATCCCGATTCCCATCTCGAAAGCCTGCTTCCCCGCCTCGGCTCGCTTCTTGTTCACGTCTCGAATGTGTTCCAGCATTTCGAGGCCTGCGTGGGCGGCCTGGAGAGCGCTCACTCTCGGTGGCAGGTATTTGGGAAGAATTCCGAAAAATGCCATCACAGCATCTCCGTCAAATTTGTTCACAACTCCGCCGTGCAGCGAGATGATTGGCACCACACCGGAGAAGTAGTCGTTAAGAGTCTTCATCACTTCTGCCGGCTCCGTGACTTCTGCCATTGATGTGTAGCCGCGGAAATCGGCAAACAAGATTGTGGCTTCTGAACTCTGACCCTTCAAGATGAGTGCGCCGTCTGAGAAAGATGTTCTGAGCTGATCACGAACCTCGGGCGTCACCGTTCGCCCCAGCAGATCGCGATAGATCGAACCTTCTCGAAGCCCTTCGACCATGCGATTGAAAGTGGCTGAAAGAACGCCAATCTCATCTGTTCCACGCACATTCACATAAGTCTCTAGGTCGCCGCTTGCGATGTCGGCCGAGGCCTTCACGAGATCTCCAAGGCGCCTGGTGATGGAGTTCGAAAGCAACAGACCAATCAAGACGATCAGTGCCAGAGCCAACACGCCGAAACGCAGGACGACCGGCACGCTATCTTCCGCGGTGCCTTCAACGGGCACTCGGAGCAGCGAAACTCCGAGCACTCCCAAGTTTTCTGTCCCCTGCCGGACCACAAGTGGTATCAATACTTCCCAATATTCGGATCCGGCCACGGTTATCGCACGCACCGGGCTTCTACCTGACTCTGACTCCAGAATGTTTTGGAGTGTTCCAAGCGAAACGTCAATCGATTCGCCACTGGCGGGTTCAAGCGTCGAGCTAAGGTTCGTTCCAGCCGTATCGTAGCTCGACACATTCGCGCCGGCTTCGTCGGCCACTTCCGCGCTGAGGCGGTCAGCATATTTTCCGACCAGTACGGCACCTTTCAAGCCTCGATCGGCATCAAGCAGCGGGCCGACAACAAAGAAGACGTGGTGCTGCTCACCGTCAAACTCGAGAGCCGCTAAACCAGCATGCTTGTCTCCGACCACCTCATCGGTGACGCCATCAAATACGCGTTGGACAAACGCCCACTCACCGTAGTAGGACTCTCCGCGCAAAGTTTCGTAATCTCCCCGCGATGCGTCAGGCCTTCTCCGCACAGTCACGATGCTCGTACCGTCAGTGTCGACAACGGCCACCACATCGGCCCCTGCGTTGACCACCAACGGCAACACACGCGCGCGCAGATCTTCCGCATCGCCTTCAGTAACGGCCTCCGCCACGCCCTCAGTGTTTGCAATCAGCCGCTCGAGTTCGAGCATGTCGATCTCCGACCGCACAACCGCATCTGCTGCTTGTTGTCCAGCGTCGACCAGCTGGCGAAGAAAGCGATCGGTCTCTTCTTGGCTCAATAAGTCGTTAATTAGAAGGGCTGCCCCCAAGCCAAGGACAATTGCCAGGAGCATGAAAGGTAGGGTGATCTTCCAGAGGAGGCTAAAGCGGACGCGCGGTGGTTTGTCAGCCATTTATCTATTTAGAATGGTGAGCGGGCTTTGCTGAAATCAGGGGCGAAATAAATTGTATCAGCGACGGGAAGGAGAAGCGCGGTGGTGCGATAGTCCTCCCTGTACTAGCTATCTACCAATTCCGCGAAGACCACGATTCGTTCCGAATCGATAAGATAAGGATAGCAGGAAATCAAGGTAACGGTCGCCCGAGCGGTTGGTTCCATCACGCTGACTTCGGTCGGCTTCACGATGCGAAAGCCAGTCACTTTGTAAACGAAATCTTGGACGGCGGTGGAGAGAATGATCTCGTCACCAGGTTTCAGTTGGTCTAGATCTCGGAACAGCTCGCCAAATATGTCGTTGTGGGCCGAGAGAACGACATTCCCGACCTCGCCGGGATTGGCAGTGCCGATATGCTGGCCAACGCCCCTCTTCAGCTGCTCCCAGCCATCGCCCAATACCACCGGGGCAGCAGAATCCAGAATGCTGGGGATCTGTATCCGTTGCGCATGCCCCGGGCTTGGCTTCGGAATTTCAGGAGCCGGCATGGATTGAACAAGCGGTCGAAGATGAGCAGGAATCTCCGCTTCATTGGGCCGTGCACCCCCGGGCGAAGTAGGCGAAGTATGGCCAGATGGCAGTACAACGGAAGTAATAAGCGGGGTTGGAGATGGTAATAGGCGAGCTTCTGCCACCTCCTGGTTGAGAGATTGAATAGCGCCCACACCGCTGAAAAGCACGAAGAGAAGGCCGGCAACGGCTGCAATCTCCACAACAAGAAGTAGCTTGCTAGCCCCCTCGCGAAGCGGCTTGGCCTCTTCGGTTTCGGACTCAGAAGTTATCTCACTGGTGGCACGAAAGGTTTCAGCGCCGACCTGTGGGTCGACCTCCCGACGAACCCGAAGAGCCCGACCCGACTTCCGGAAACGACGAAGTCTGGCTCCTCGGGCCTCGAGTTTCTTACGGGCCAGAATCGCTTCCAGCTCTTCTATTGAGAAGTCATCTAGCTTGCGAGAGTTTTTGGCCATTCTTGCTTAGATCCTGTGAGAGGTCATCCAGCTTGCGCGAGACCGGGGTCCTCCCTGCTCTTATCCTGCAGGTTCAATTCCAGCTGATAGTTTCCCTGAGCATAGGGACACCCTTCGGCGACTTCCCGACTCCGACAGTTGAGCGAGCGCACAATTATACAGAGGCAGGCCAAAACGGACAGGAACCATCTAGCTAGTGCCGTTCGAAGGGCTCGGTAGGTATAATTCGGCACCGTGAGCAAATTTATGGCGACTCAGAAGGCTTATGAATCAGCCTTCGAGTCAGTGTTGATCGTTCAGCACGACACGCCAGGCGTGGTCGAGCTGCGTGGGGCAGATCGGCTCGATCTGCTGCATCGCCTTTCGACCAATGATCTGGAAAACATGCCCGCCGATCGCGTGCAAAGAACGGTGTTCACAGATCCGGTGGGCAGGATGATTGATGTCGTGACCGTGCTCTCCTTCTCCGATGAGCTCCTGCTGGTGACATCCAGCGGCAAATCACAAGCCCTGCAAGACTGGCTTCAGGGACACATCTTCTTTCAAGACGACGTGACTGTGCATGTCTCCGAGCAGGATTGGTCTTTATACGGAGCATTCGGCCCCAAAGCCGCCGAATTGGTGCCGTCGGCAGCCCCGGCCGCTGGGACTCTCATCGCGGGCGACCATGGAGTTATCTGGCCGATCGATCAACCCGTAGCTGGCTATAAGCGGTTGATCCGGCCGGATAAGACAGTCGAGGATTGGGTGGCTGACCCAAGCGCCGCCAACGCCTTCGAGATTCTTCGCATCGAGGTCGGCCTACCTAAGATGGGCGCAGAGATCCAAGAAGACTCAATTCCCCTCGAAGTGGGCCTCTGGGATGCAGTGAGCTTCGAAAAGGGCTGCTACGTGGGCCAGGAGATCATCGCTCGCATGGAAAGCCGGGGCAAGCTCGCCAAGCAACTGGTGGGGATTAAATTAGAGTCGCATGCCGAGCCTGGCAGTACCTTGAGACAGGGAGGCCGAACTGTCGGCACCCTCAGAAGCGTTGCGCGATCCCCAAGATTGGGCTGGATCGGTCTGGCAAGTGGGCGACCGTCAGCGCTTGGCACAGAAGACGGCCGAGTGGTCATAGGCGAGACGGAGGAAGCTGCTTTCATGGTCGAGCTCCCATTTGTTGGCCTTGAGACACCCGCTCCTGCCTAGTCATATTTGCTTCGACCCAAATTTGGAGCCCTCGCCCCCGCGTAGCCGGAATTTCGTCGACCCGAATTTGATGCACCTGCTCCTGCGTAGTCGGATATTCTTCGATCCCAGTCTGAACACCTCACAATGACACGTCTCTTATTTGTCTGCCTTGGAAACATCATCCGTAGCCCGCTAGCTGAAAATCTGTTTAGGTTCCAAGCCGAGCAAGCTGGAGTGGACGGCAAATACTCAGTCGATTCGGCCGGAACTGCCGCGTGGCATGTGGGAGAACCACCCGATCCGCGCATGCGGAAGACTGCAGAGTCTCATGGTGTGAAGAATGGTGGAACTGCCAGACAGATCCGGGAAAGTGATTTCGACGAGTTCGATTGGGTTATTGCGATGGATAGCAGCAATCGGGGCGACCTGCTGGAGATTGCCGGCTCGCCAGACAAGCAGGCGAAGATCCGGCTGATGAGAGAGTTCGATCCAGAGCAGGACGATCTTGATGTTCCGGATCCTTACTATGGTGGAGCAGAAGGCTTCGAGAAGACTTATCGGATCGTCGAGCGCTCCGTGCATGGGCTGCTAGAGGCGCTTGAGTCCGGCGGCATTTGAATCTCCCGCCCCCTGTCGTATCCTGGCTGAAACTCGGCGCAAATTGAACCTCCCACCCTCC
>JAZGCZ010000046.1:0-19980 GCA_036477195.1 Anaerolineales bacterium
GCCAGTCCTTCCACATCATTGAGCGCTTCCAGCACCTCCTCATTTATTGCCGCAAGCTCATCGGGATCGCCCGAAAGAACCAGCGCAATGCCTCCGAAACCGCCAGCCGCTATGGTTCCCGCAGAAACGGTCACATTCTCGGAGCCGAAAACATCCTCAGCGGTAGATCGCACATCGGAGACGAGCTGATCTACATTGTCAGGATCATCGACCCCAACTCGAACCGAGGCCGCGCGTTGGTCGATCGTTGTTCCGATGATTAGGCTTTGAAATCCTCCGGAAGATCCGATCTCGGAGGAGATCGTGCCGGCTCCCGGGAGAGAAGCAATATCTGTTTCAAAATTGGCCACCTTGTTGCTGGTCTCGGCCATGGTTGTACCTTCCGGCAGAGACACGCTGGCGGTGATCTCTACTTCGCCAAAATCGGGCAAGAAAGCTTGTGGGAGCGTACTCATGAGAGCCATACTGCCAACAAACAGCACGCCTGCCACTATTAGCGTCACCAGGCGGTGATTGACTACCCACTTCAGGATTGGGGTGTACCGCCGCTGAATGGGGGTCTCCTTCTCCTGGGGCAAGTCTTCACGCCGTATGAACATGAAAGCCAATACCGGGATGACGGTTACAGCAACGATAAAGCTGGAAATGAGCGCGTAAGTGACTGCGACCGCAAAGGGCAAGAAGAACTGTCCCACAATGCCTCCAAGCAATCCTATCGGTAAGAAGACCACAACCGTTGTGACGGTAGAGGCCAGAATTGCGATTGAAACGTCACGCGTTCCGATCAAGACTGCTTCTTTTCGATCGCGTCCTTGCTGGATGTGCCGATAGATGTTCTCCAGGACGACGATCGAGTCGTCCACAACACGCCCAATGGCCACCGTAAGACCTGCCAGAGACATAATGTTGAGGGTAATACCCAGAGGGAATAGTGCGCTCGTCGCCGCAACAACCGTTTCAACAACCGGAACTCCGTCTACAAGCTCGCCCAGTGGGTCGAATGCGATGTGAGCTGCGGACGGCAACCAACGCAGCGCGACAAACGCCATGAAGATCGATAGCGGGATGCTCACGGCAATCACGAGCGTGCTTCGCCATGAAAACCTGTACTTTCCTTTGACGGTGCCGCTCAGAAACAGTAAGATCACGATCACGGCAAAGATGGCGCCGAGAACTCCCTCGCGCGCCACTCCACTGATCGATTCCTGGATAAATGAAGCCTGTTCAAATACCGTATCGAATTGGATCGAGGGATTTGCCGCTTCTAATTCCGCCAGCACCTCAAATGCTGCTTCGCTGGAGCTCACCGTGTTGGCCTCAGAGGTTTGGCTGATCAACAAGGACAGGCTGGGATTGCCATTCACCCGGTTTATAGTGTCGGTGGGGATGAAGGCCACAAGCGTTCCGGCTGCGATCCCCTCGAGCTCCTGGCGCAACGCGGGTTCCAGACTGGCCAGGAAATCCTGAGGAAGGCTCCCGAGCACTTCCTGAGACAACAGCCTTAGAACAGCAGGAGAAAGATTTGCGAAGAAGTCCTGCTCGAATTCTGCCAGCCATTCGATCACCTCCAGAGACAGGTCGCTCAGGAGAGCAGGAGCATTGGGTTGACCACCCGGGAGCAAATTCAGCATCTCAGCGGCGGTTGCGGCGAAGCCGCTGTTCATCAGCTCAGCGGCGGTCTGAATAGCCGACTGTCCGCCACCTTCCGGCGGTTCTAGCCAGGCTCCCGCCAGCGAAGGAGAGTCCACAAACTCCTCAGTACCGGGGTCCTCCAGTTCCACTAATGCGATCAGCGCATTTAGCTGCTCGTGGAGGTCGGTCTCCAACCCATCGAGGAATTCCTGCGGGAGGGCGGCCAATGCCTCCGGAGACGTACTGAGCAGCATTTCGGGCGTCAGATCTGCCAGCATCTGCGGGGCAAAACTCGCGATGCCGGCGACTAGCTGCGGAAACAGATCGGCCGTGGTCGCAAGCGTGAGCCCCTGCGCCTGGGCGGCGCTGATCCAACTTTCAGGAAGGGGGACGCCAACAGCATCGGCATCTGATCCTCTTCGCTGCAAAAAAGCCTCCTGCTGCTCTAGCCCCAACTCGGCGATACGCTCCGCAGGAATCGCGTCAACCACCTCTTGAGGGGCAGCAAGAATCATTTCGGGCGTCAGGTCCGCCAGCAGTTGAGGCGCGACGGCCAATGCGGCTAAAACCAGCTCCGCCGTTAAATCGTCTGTTGTTTGAAGCGTCACACCCGACCTCGCCGCGACGTCAATCCACGCTTCGGGCAGTGGAACGCCTGCCGAATCTGGACCTGGCTCGAGGGTTGGCATTGCAATCGCCGTTGGTTGTATCGCGGGGGCTGCCGCGATTGCTGAATCAGGGAGCACCTGGCCACCCGTAACTTGCACCTTGGCGATATCCTCTAAGGCCTCGAGCTCCGGGATCACCTCCGATTGAACGAACTCTTTCAACTCATCGAGGGATAACTCGGATGAAGAAACGCTAACGAATGCGATCGGCAGGTCAGATAGGCTGAAGGCGATCAGCTCCGGCGCCTCCATCTCGCTCGGTAGCTCAACGAGATCGAGCGCGGATTGGATCTGCTCGCGCAGCAGCGGCTGGTCTACTCCAAACTCATTTCTGATAATTACCGCAGAGACACCTTGTGTTGTCGTCGATTCGACGTTGACAACACCCTCGATGTCCTCGACCGCAATCTCAATGGGTTTTGTCACCTGATTGAGCATGTCTTCTGCAGGCATTCCGCTGTTGAAAGTCAGCACGACCGTTTGAGGAAACTCGATGGCCGGGATCAATTCCTGTTTGAATTGCGTCACGGCGAAAACCCCGCCTACCATTAGAAATATCGCGAGTGCGATTACCATCCATTTGAAGCCCAGCGAGGCGCGTGTCAATCGGCCGATCAATGATTCCATCATTACTCAACGTCTCCTATTAAACCGGGGGATCGTATCGCAGCCAACTGGCCAAGTCAATGGCCATCTGGCGCATCGCCGAAAGCGGGGGATTCGGACCCCACGCAACATTGATAGATGGAGGCTGGATTAGGGACAACTTGAATGAACGCCAAGTGGATAGGCGCTCTGAGAGAGCGGATTCAGAATTACTGAGATTCCTGCTGGGACTGATTTCCCTCAGAGTCAGTCTCAACTGAGGCGGGCTGCTTCCTGCGCCATGACCGAATCAGAGCGCCGCCAGACAATACCGCTAAGAACCCGGCGACGGCCCAGAAGGCCTGCCCTGTCATGGGACTTCGAGGAATGACGCCAATACCCTGGAAGAACCACACTACTCCTACAAACACAAGCAGGATCCCGAAAATACCTAAAGCGGTTTTCATCTGCTGCAATCACCTTTCATTATGTCTAAATGACTCGCGAACGGCGCAAGCATGATCTTACCAAGATCCTTTCGAGGCAGCGCCTCAACGATCTCTACTGTGCGTGGCCAGATCGAGGAGACCGTGCGGTAGGATACCCCTGCCTCTAAGTTAAGCCTTTTGCCCACCTCGAGCTCAGCCGGCGAATTTGCCGACACGACATGCTGTGCAGACCACACACACTTCGGCTAGTTCTGGGACGTATTATCAATTGCAAATCTTATGACTAACTTATCGAGTTCGAATGTCAATATCACTTCAGGTACCATCGAGGCCTACAGGACCAATTCCTATCATCGGAAGCGCCGATTGGCATCCGTTGACAAGGCAATCAATTTTGTGCGGAAACGTGGGTTCGTGTTCTTCTGGCCTATCAAGGGGATCGAATTTCCCAGTCTCTGGACGGCGGTAGCTGGGGATCGGCCGGTGGCCTCCGAGCACGACGATCCGGGCCACGTCACCTGGGGCTGGAAAGATCAGATGCTCGGAAAGCGCAAATGGTATTACGCAAAAATGCTTCGCAAGAAAGCTACGCTAGTTTCGCTCGAGGCCGCCCCTTACTTTTATGCGCTCACAGAGAACTACGGGGATCCGGAGGAAGACTATCTCGTTCAGTACGAGGCCGGCCGGCTAAAGCAAGAGAACAAGCTTGTCTACGAAGCGCTGCTGAGGAACGGCCCGATGGACACCGTCGCCCTTCGCCGCAATGTGGGGCTCACCAGTAAGGCAAGCAAGTATCGATTTGAGCGGGCGCTGGTCGAGCTACAGGCCGATATGAAGATCCTGCCGACAGGAGTAGCGGAGGCGGGTGCCTGGAATTATGCCTTCATCTACGACATCGTGCCGCGCCATTATCCGGACCTGCCGGATGAGGCCAGGCAGATATCCGAATCGGAGGCTCGATTGAAGCTGACCGAGCTTTACTTTCGCTCGGTGGGTGCCGCCTCCCCGAAAGAGTTCGGCAAAGTGTTCCAGTGGGGCAAGGTACAGCTGATCAAGGCCATTCAGCAGGCGGTAGACTCAGGCTTCGTGCGAAGGGGGATTATGCGCGAGAACTCAAGCGAAGAACTGATCACCCTGTCCGAATTACTTTAGGACAATCCAAGAGCTCCTCCAGGAAAACCCAAATGGTAGACTCTCTCGGTCAAATGAACGCTATTCAGGTCAACGAACTGGTCAGGGACTTCGACGACTTCCGAGCCGTCAATGAGATCTCGTTTGAAGTGCATGAGAGCGAAATCTTTGGATTCCTCGGGCCCAACGGTGCGGGCAAGACCACAACCATCAATATGCTTTGCACGTTGCTCCGCCCTACAGGAGGCTCTGCGCAGGTCAACGGCTTCGACGTTTCCGCGCAGCAGGCCGATGTCCGCAGCTCCATTGGGCTCATTTTTCAGGATCCCAGCCTCGACGAAGAGCTAACCGCTTTTGAAAACCTGCGTTTCCATGCCATGCTTTACGACGTTTCGCGTGAGGACTTCAAGCGCCGATCCGGGGAACTGATGGAGATGGTTGAGCTCACGGATAAGTTGCGCGATCAGGTGCGGACCTATTCAGGAGGGATGAAGCGCCGCTTGGAAATTGCCCGCGGCTTGCTCCACCGCCCCCGAGTCCTGTTCCTGGACGAGCCGACACTCGGTCTGGATCCGCAAACCCGCCGGCACATCTGGCAGTACCTACGGAGGCTGCGAGAGGAGCGGGAAGTCACAATGTTTATGACTACTCACTACATGGACGAAGCGGAAAATTGCAATCGAATCGCGATCATTGACCACGGCCAAATTGTGGCGATCGATACACCGGCCAATTTGAAGGAAAGAGTGGGAGGCGACCTCATCACCCTGCGCACTTCGGATAATGAGCTTGCCAGCAAACGTCTGAATGAGGCGCATGGAGTCGAAACCAGAATCGGCCCAGAGGGACAGCTGATTGTGGAAACAGAGAGGGGAGATCAGTTCATTCCGAAGATCATGGAGACTTTTTCAAACGGGAGCAAACCGATCGAAGTGCAAAGCGTTAACCTCCGCCAGCCCACGCTTGAGGATGTGTTCATCAAACTGACGGGACACACTATCCGCGAGCAAGAGGCAGACTCCAAAGACCGGATGCGGCAGCGCGGTCGAATGTTTGGACGACTACGGAGATGAACGCCAGAAACCCAGTCCGATGATCCATCACCTTAAAACCTTCTACACAATATGGTCGCGAGATGTCATTCGGTTCAGCCGCAACCGCGGCCGTATCGTGGCCTCCATGGCTACCCCGCTGCTTTTCCTTTTTGTATTTGGAGCAGGGCTAGGATCCGCCATGTCTCCGCTGGCAGGAGGGAACTTGAGTTTTGAACAGTTTATGTTCCCTGGGGTCATTGCCATGACCGTGCTCTTCACGGCGGTGTTCTCAGCCGTATCCATCGTCTGGGATCGCGAATTTGGCTTTCTGAAGGAAGTCATGGTGGCACCCGTGTCCCGCAGGGTGGTCGCCTTGGGCAAAGTTGCTGGCGGGAGCACCCTGGCCATGTTTCAGGGTCTGCTGATCTTGTTCCTGGCGCCTCTGCTCGGCATTAAGCTCACATTCGGGCAGGCGGTGTATCTACTCCTCTTGATGCTGATGCTGGCGGCCGTGATGAGCGCGCTGGGAATACTGGTGGCAGCTCGGCAGCGTTCCATGGAAGGCTTCCAGGTCATCATGAATTTCATCATGCTGCCTATGTTGTTCCTTTCGGGGGCCTTCTTTCCGCTTGCCGGTGTGCCGATTTGGATGGAAGTGCTTGCTAAAGTCAATCCGGTCTCCTATGGCGTAGATCCGCTGCGCCAGGTTGCGCTCCGCGAAAGCGTCCCAGAGGCTTTCCTGGAGGCCATGCGACTCAACCCGATCGCGGTCGACGTGGCCGTGATGTTCGCATTTGGCGTGGCCTTTCTGGTACCCGCTATTTGGCTCTTCAGCAAACAAGATTGAGTGCGGACTCATACGGATCGAGCGACCATGTCGAAACTAAGCTCACTGGCAAAGGATCCGATCCGTTGGGGCGCGATCGTAGCGGGAGTGATTGTGCTCGGCGTGATCTGGATCGGCATTTCGCAGGTGCCTGCCTCAGCCACCACCAGTGGAGCCATTCCCAGCCCGCGCGAGGGATTTGCAGCGCCCGATTTCACGCTTGAGACTCTGGAAGGCGAGACAATTACGCTTTCCGACCTTCGCGGGAAGGCAGTGGTGGTCAACCTGTGGGCCTCCTGGTGCCCACCCTGCCGAGCAGAGATGCCGGCCCTACAGGCAGCCTATGAGGCTGATCACGCACGAGGGCTCGAGATCCTGGCAGTGAATATGGCATACCAGGACCGCGAGCAGGATGCTCAGCGCTTTGTCCAAGACTTTGGACTCACCTTTACAGTCCCGCTGGACCGCGATGGTACCGTTGCGAGGCAATACCTACTGAGGGCGCTGCCATCAACGTTCTTTGTCGGGCCCGATGGCGTGATCCGCAAGGTCGTGATTGGTGGACCCATGAGCGAGGCCACGATCCGATCCACCGTCAGTGAAATGCTGGAAGAGGTTCCTTGATGCTTCCCATTCTACAAGTCGGTCCCTTGGCTATTCAGGTTCCCGGATTGATGCTCCTGGCGGGAGTGTGGGTGGTGGTCTCGCTGACGGATCGTGAGGCTTCCCGGTATTCCCTGAAGCCCTCTATTCTTTCCAACATGATCTTGATGGGACTCGTGGTGGGTATTCTCAGTGCCCGGCTGTGGTATGCAATTCGCTTCTTTGGAATTTACTTGGACAACCCACTAAGTGTTTTCTCCCTGAACCCCACCACGCTCGCGCCGATGGAAGGCGCCTTAACCGGATTGGCCGCGGCCGCTTACTACGGATATCGAAAGGGCCTCCGCCTCTGGCCCACTCTTGACGCTCTGACGCCTGGCCTGGCGGCCTTTAGTCTCGCCGTGGGTTTCGCACATTTGGCAAGCGGTGATGCTTTTGGGGCGGAAACTGCCGTGCCATGGGCGATCGAGCTTTGGGGGGCCCAGCGCCACCCCACGCAGATCTACGAAGTGATAGCCGCCGGTTTCATCTTCTGGTTGATCTGGGAGATGCGCCGCAAGACCCCGGCGTCAGGCTTTCTGTTCCTCGCCTGGGTGGCGCTTGCTGCATTGAGCCGACTCGCCATCGAAGCCTTTCGAGGTGATTCGATCATTGCATTTGATTCGCTGCGAAGCGCACAGCTGGGAAGCTTATTGGTTTTGGCGATAGCCCTGGTCGGGATGCATTTGGTTGCGCGCGCGCAGGCCCAGGATTCCCGAAGCTGAACTCCCGTATTCTCCAGACCCCATAGCTGAAGCCCCGTATTGTCGAGGCCACATAGCTGAAGTCCCGGTTTCTCCAGGCCCCAAATCGCTGAACTATAATCGAAGCGCTTTCCGTCCTGTAAGAAAAGCGCGCCCCATTAGCTCAAAGCTCTAGGAGCGGTCTCAGCAAATCTGGGTCCGCTAAATCAAGAAGGGATAATCGGATGCCTGATTTCAAGGACCGCGTAGTCGTGGTTTCTGGCGCGGCTGGTAACCTGGGCGGGGTCGTTTCGCATGCCTTTGCCAGTTCAGGGGCCAAAACGGGTCTATTAGATCGAAGACCGGGCAGGCTTCAGGAAGTCTGCGGTCATCTGGCGGATGACTCATCCCACTTGCTCATTGGAACCGTTGATATGACCGACCCGGATTCGGTGGAAGACAGTATTCAGCAAGTCGTAGACACACATGGTCGCGTGGACATTCTCATCAATACCATCGGTGGGTACCGGGGCGGTACACCGATTCATGAAACTAGCTTGGAAAGCTGGGACTTCATGTTCGATCTGAACGCACGCTCGGTATTCCTCTCATGCCGAGCCGTCGTGCCGCATATGCTCAAGCAGGGGAGTGGAAAAATTGTAAATATCGGGGCCCGTCCAGGTGTGAGAGGGGCTGCGAATTCGGGAGCCTACTCAGGAGCCAAAAGTGCCGTGATCCGACTCACCGAAACATTATCTGAGGAGCTAAAAGACCAGGGAATTAACGTCAACTGTGTCCTTCCAGGCCACGTGGATACACCCGAGAATCGAGAACAAGAACCAGAGGCGGATTTTTCGCGCTGGGTGACGCCCCGGGCGGTGGCGGATGTCATTTTGTTCCTGGCCTCAGATGAGGCCAACGCCATTCATGGAAGTTCCATTCCAGCTTACGGAACAGGGTAGATCGGTCTCTTACGCGGCTGATTTCTAGGGGATGTCTCTAGCGTCACAGTTTTTGATCGATGAAGGAGATGAAGCTGAGCTCACAACCGCTGATTGATCGCGGAGCAGGTGCCCGATGGTGGACGTGACCTTCATCACCGAGGCAGGTGATCGGCTGCCAACGCTGACCGAAGAACAGATGCGGGAGGTGGATCGCATCGCCATGGCGGACTTCGGCTTAGGGGTGTTGCAGATGATGGAAAATGCTGGTCGTAACCTGGCGCTGCACGCAATTGAGAATGTGAACGATCCGAACGCCGAGATCGTCATCCTGGCGGGATCAGGAGGGAACGGCGGCGGAGGAATCAGTTGCGCACGCCACCTGCGAAATCACGGATACCGTGTCAGGCTATTTCTAACCAGGGATCCGTCCGAGTTACGCGGCTCTGCAGGCGCCCAATACCACATTGTTGAGAAGGCCGGTCTCACGGCGACAGTAGCATCCGAGGCTGAGGAGCATGTTCAACAAGCTGCCTTGGTGATCGACGCGCTCATCGGCTATAGCCTCAAGGGAGCGCCGCGCGGAATTACCAAAGAACTGATTGAAACGGCCAATGAATTCTCGGACCGCACGCTTGCCCTGGATATTCCTTCAGGTTTTGACTCGACGAGCGGCGAAACTCCGGGGGTCGCGATCAAGCCGCACAGTACTCTGACATTGGCCCTGCCCAAGACAGGTCTCCGCGAGGTGCCCGGTGAGCTTTATGTTGCGGACATCGGAATTCCTCCGGAAGTCTACTTACCCCTCGGTATTACCCTTGAACCGTTCTTTGGAGGTGCCTACTGGGTGCGAATTACGGCGGCGGAGGGAGGATAAGTTGGAAATGGGGGGAGTGAGGATGAACGGGGAATGGGGGAAAGTTAGGACGAATCTGAAATGGGGGGAGTAAGTATGGAAGGGGAAGGGGACCACTCGAAACCGATTACACTGCAAAGGAGTTCATCTTGGAAGTAACCGCTCGAAATGAACACGGGTACCAGGTTGAGATCGAGGCCGCGGGCCATCATTTGATTGCCGACGAGAGCCCGAAAGATGAGAAACCGACCGCTGGGCCCAATCCCTACGCGCTGCTCCTGGCATCATTGGCAGCCTGCAAGGCGATGACTGTCCGAATGTATGCAGGGCGCAAAGGCATACCATTGGGAGCAGTTAATATAAGCCTGAGCATGCACAAAGTCTACGCAAAGGACTGCGAAGATTGTGAGAGCGATGATGATGCTAAAGTCGACATTATTGAGGAAGAGATCTCCTTCGAGGGCGATCTCACTGACGAGCAGCGCGAAAAGTTGGCCTGGATCGCAGATCGTTGCCCGGTGCACAGAACGTTGACTAGCGAGACGAAGATTCGGCAGAAGGTTGTTGCTTAACGGCAACTCGATCTCAATTCTGCCTTCGCGATCCAAAATCGAGAACTCGATCGCTCCCCAAGATCCGATTTCGCGGCCACGGCCGTCTCCAAATCCGGTTGGTATCATTGCTACGGAGTTGAAACCCCTATGACAAGACTTCATGATTTGGCCGAACAGGGTCAGTCCGTTTGGTACGACAACATCCGGAGAGCGCTTTTAGAGTCCGGTGAGATGGCGGATCTAATCGCGCAAGGTGTCACTGGAGTCACATCCAATCCAACCATCTTTGAAAAAGCTATTGCGGGCAGCGTGGACTACGACGAGGCGCTACACGAGCTTGTTGAGGACGGCCTCGAAGTTGTCCAGATCTATGAAAAGCTGGTCTTGGATGACATCGCTCATACCGCAGATCTGCTGCGCCCGATCTACGACCAAACCCAGGGGTTCGACGGTTTCGTAAGCATCGAAGTGAACCCGATGCTGGCCTACGACAGCCAGGGCACGATATTGGAAGCGAAGCAGCTTTTCAAGGACCTGGGGCGGCCGAATGTAATGATCAAAGTTCCCGCTACCAAGGAAGGCGTAGCCGCGGTTCGCACCCTTATCGGGGTAGGCATTAACGTCAATGTGACGCTGATATTCTCAATCGAGCACTATGCGGCTGTTGCGGAGGCCTATCTTGCCGGCCTTGAAGATCGACTGGCAGCGGGCGCACAGGATCTGCGGGTCGCCTCCGTCGCATCGTTTTTCATCAGCCGCGTGGATACCGCTGTCGACCGCGCGCTGGGAGGAATCGGGGCCGATGCCACCGCAGCCTCGGAGCTCAAGGGCAGAGCAGGGGTAGCCAATGCAAAGGTAGCTTATGTGCGCTTCAAGGAGATTTATGGCGGCGAGAGGTGGGAGCGGCTCGCGGCCAAGGGCGCAAGGGTTCAGCGCCCCCTATGGGCTAGCACCAGCACCAAGAACCCGACCCTACCGGATACCCTCTATGTTGACGCGCTAATCGGGCCCGATACCGTGAACACCATCCCTCCGGCCACCCTTCAGTCATTCATTGACCACGGGACAGTCTCGCGGTCCCTGGACGAGGAGGTTGAGGCGGCCGAGGCGCACCTAAATCGACTTTCTAGTATGGGACTCGATCTGGACAGCATAACGGACGACCTGCAAGAGGAAGGGGTCTCGGCGTTTGCCCGCTCGTTTGAGGCGTTGATGAATGCCATTGCACTCAAACGGGAGCGATTGCTGGCAGGGTGGGAACATATTTCCATGAAGTTGAATGGATATGGAGCTGCGGTAGATTCGGCGCTAGAGCAGATGGGCCAGGAGAACGTGCTCTCGCGCATTTGGACGCATGACCACACCGTGTGGAAACCCAACCCGGATGAAATTTCCAATCGCCTCGGCTGGCTGAATACCGCCGACGTCATGCTCCACAACCTGCACGACATGCAGGCGCTAATTGAGTGGGCGAAAGTTGATGGCTACGACCGGGCGTTGCTTCTCGGGATGGGAGGCTCAAGCTTAGCGCCCGAGGTATTTTTGAAAACCTTTGGTGTCAAAGACGGGTATTTTGAGCTGGAGGTGCTCGACAGCACCGATCCTGGGGCAGTGCTCTCCGCTGCCGAGCGTTTCGATCCCGCGCGGACCCTCTATATAGTCGCTACAAAGTCAGGCAGCACGGTCGAAACACTATCCTTGTTCAAGTATTTCTACAATCAGGTACAAGCTGCGGAAGGCCCCGGGAGGACCGGCCCACACTTCGTTGCCATTACTGATCCTGGCAGCCGACTGGTGGATCTTGCTGATCGTTTCAATTTCCGAGCTACCTTCCTCAATGACCCGAACATTGGCGGCCGGTATTCCGCACTGTCATTCTTCGGGCTCGTACCTGCGGCATTGATCGGAGTGGACGCGACCCAAGTACTCGATAGTTCGCTGTCCATTGCCTGCGCAAGCGAATCCTGTGTGGGCGCTGAAGATAATCCTGCAGCAAGGCTTGGTGCGGTATTGGCCGAGCTGGCCCTCCAGGGCAGAGATAAACTAACGCTCGTCGCAAGTCCCCCGTTGAAGAGCTTTGGCGACTGGCTGGAACAGCTGATCGCCGAAAGCACCGGCAAGGAGGGAGGCGGAATCCTTCCTGTTGTCGGTGAGGAAATTGGGGAGCCGGGTCTGTATGGAGATGACCGCCTCTTTGCATACTTGCGGCTCGACGGCGACGATTCGAATGATGCGGCAATCGACAGGCTGGAGGAGGCGGGTCATCCGATTATCCGAGTACGGATCCACGATTCATACGACCTTGGTGGTCAATTCTTCCTCTGGGAAATGGCTACCGCGATAGCCGGCCACCGTCTCGGCATCAACCCTTTCGACCAGCCGAACGTCGAGGCCGCCAAGGTGTTGGCACGCGAGCTGGTGGAGGCGTACACGGCGGAAGGGAAACTTCCCGAGCAGCAACCCGTGTTGGTAGATAAAAAGCTAGCGCTGTACGGTGACGTGAGCGGTAAGAATTTGCGCGATGCGCTCTCGGGATTCTTGAGCGAAGCCCAACCCAATTCATACCTCACGCTTCAAGCATATCTCCAACCCCTCCCCAAGACGTCTCAGAACCTGCACTCGATAAGAACTTCACTTCGGGCTCGCACACGATTGGCTATAACTTCGGGTTTCGGGCCGCGCTACCTGCACTCAACCGGTCAGCTTCACAAGGGTGATGCCGGTCTGGGCTCGTTCATTCAGATCACAGCTGACGATACAAAGGACGCGGAGATTCCGGATGAGGTCGGTTCGACTGATTCCTCGATGAGCTTCGGCACCCTCAAGGCAGCCCAGGCGATGGGCGATCAAAAGGCGCTTCAAGAGGCGGGCAGGCGCGTACTCCGGATTCACATCAAGGGGGATGTCCACAAGGGGCTGGCCCGCATCCTCGGAGCAGTGAATTAGTCCACCCAGTTGTGGAGGACATAAACCTTGATCCGGGCAATGATCTTCGATCTGGACGGCACATTGGTACAGACCGAAAAGCTCAAGGCAATCTCATATGCGCGCGCGGCGGTCGAGCTCTGTCCGCAGGACTTGACCGAAGAGGAGGTGATCGAGGCTTTCAAGGAGGTAGTCGGTCTCCCTCGCAGTGAGGTCGCCCAAAAGCTGGTCGATCGATTTCAGCTGCAGGACAAGGCAGCCGCGAGGATGTCCGAATACGGCGCCGATACACCCTGGCAAGCATATATTCAAGTTAGGCTCGGCCACTACGATCAGATGTTGGCTGATCCAGAAGTTATTGTGACTCACCAATGGCCGCACAATATGGCCGTCCTGAAAATGGCACGGGCCAACCAGTGCAGCATCGGATTAGCGACCATGTCCCGCTGCCGGCAAGCTACTCGCGTGCTTCAGATCCTGGAGCTACAGCAAGCGTTTGATTTCATCGCCAGCAGAGACGACGTCGAGAATGGAAAGCCCGATCCCGAAATTTACGACCTTGTTGCCCGCGAGCTGGAGGTTCCCGCCGCCGAGTGCTTGGTATTAGAGGATTCGTCGACGGGTGTTGAGGCGGCCATCGCGGCCGGCATGTGGTGCATAGCCGTGACCACTCCCTTCACGCATGATGGCGTCCACAAACAAGGTTTATTATCCGCCGAGTGGATCGTGGATGATCCAGAGCAGGTATTGGACACGGTGGGGCAGATGCTGGAAGCGCGCCGGCTGGATGACTGAAGCCTACAAGGAAGCTGCCGCGTTGAAAGCAGTTGAGTTCGTCGAGCCTGGAATGATCGTGGGACTGGGTTTTGGGAGCACGGCCATCTACGTTGTGCGTGAGATCGCCCGCAAGATGGCCGAAGGGGAGCTTGATGGAATCATTGGGATACCAACCGCGCTGCAGGTGGAACGGGAGGCTAGAGAGCTCGGCATTCCCCTGACGACTCTGGATGAGCACCCGCAGGTGGATCTGACAATCGACGGTGCAGACGAGGTCGATCCGCAGCTTAATCTCATCAAAGGCGGCGGGGGCGCGCTACTGCGCGAGAAGATTGTGGCGCAGGCAAGCCGGAGAGAGATCATCGTAGTGGATGAGTCGAAACTCTCGGATAATTTGGGTACTCACTTTGCTCTGCCCGTTGAAGTTATTCCGTTTGGGTGGGCTCCCGAGGCCGCCTATCTCGAATCGCTCGGGGCCTCGGTCGCACTGAGGAGGACCGAAAATGGGGAGCCTACCGTAACGGATCAGGGAAACTGGCTCATCGATGCCGAATTTGGCCCTATCGAAGACCCCGCTGCACTATCTGACCAGCTCGACCGCAGGCCGGGGGTCGCAGCGCACGGATTGTTCCTCGGGCTCGCAACCGATCTCATTGTTGGCGGCGGAGACGGTGTGCGGCATGTGAAGAGACCTTAAGGACGGATCTATGGAAATTGGAATGGTTGGATTAGGGAAAATGGGCGCCAACATGACAGCTCGGCTGTTGCAAGGTAAGCACAGCGTGGTGGCGTTCGACCGCAATGCTGAGAATGTGGAGGCCGCGGTTGGTCATGGCGCTCAGGGAATCGAATCACTGGATCAAATGGCCTCAACGCTGACCCATCCGCGCGCGGCCTGGGTGATGGTTCCGGCAGGTGAGCCGACCGAGAAGGTGGTCACGGATCTCGCGGCATCATTTGAGCAGGGTGACACAATCATCGACGGCGGCAACAGCAATTACAAAGACACGATGCGTCGCGCAGAGGCGCTGCGGGGGCGAGGCGTGCACCTGGTGGATGTGGGAACAAGTGGAGGGGTCTGGGGACTGACCGAGGGCTACAGCATGATGGTCGGGGGCGAAGAGGAGGCGGTGGAGCGGCTGAGACCGATATTGGAAACCCTGGCCCCTGGACCTGAAGAAGGTTGGGGCCGTGTCGGCCCCAGCGGCTCAGGCCACTTCGTGAAGATGGTTCACAACGGCATTGAGTATGGGCTGATGCAGGCCTACGCAGAAGGATTCGAAATCATGAGCAAGAAGGAGCAGTTCGATCTGGATCTGCATCAGGTGGCAGAGATTTGGCGCTTCGGTAGCGTGGTACGCTCCTGGCTGTTGGACCTGACTGCAGCAGCGCTTGAAGAGGATGCCTCATTAAGCGAGATAGAGGGCTGGGTCGCCGATAGTGGGGAGGGGCGCTGGACGGTCGCGGACGCAATAGACCTGGACGTGCCGGCGCCAGTGATCACGCTATCGCTCCTGATGCGTCTCGTGAGTCGGCAAGACGAGAGCTATGCCGCCAAGTTGCTTGCGGCCATGCGCAACCAGTTTGGGGGCCATGCCGTAAAGCGGGCCGGAGAAGAATAGCGCAGCATATAGATGGATAACGGACTACCAACCTCAATCGTTATCTTCGGAGCCTCGGGTGATTTGACTCGACGTAAGCTCGTGCCGGCGCTCTTCCACCAGCACGCTAAGGGCCAAATACCAAAGTCCATCAACATCGTCGGGACTTCACGCACCAAGTTAACCCACGATGAATTCCGGCAACAGATGTTCGATGGAATGGCGGAGCTTACTGGGATCGTCCCGGGTAAAGGCGAATGGGAAGAATTCTCCCAGAAACTCTGGTATGTGCCAGGAGATGTCGGCCAAGAGGCGGACTATGGGAAGCTCGAGCAGTTCCTGCGCGAAAAGGAGGGCGGGCCGGCCAACCGCCTGTACTACCTGGCCACAGCTCCGCGCTTTTTCCCTGTCGTCGCCCGGGAGCTCGGCCTACAGGGGATGGCAACCGAGGGAGAGCATTGGTCCCGGGTGGTCATTGAGAAGCCCTTCGGGCATGACCTGGAATCGGCTGTTGAGTTGAATGAAATCGTACACGCGGCCTTTGATGAGCATCAGGTTTATCGCATCGATCACTACCTCGGCAAGGATACTGCCCAAAACATCCTCTATTTTCGCTTCCTAAACACCATTTTCGAGCCGATTTGGAACAGAAACTACATAGACCATGTCCAGATCACGGTTGCTGAGTCCGTTGATGTGGAGCACAGGGCAGGTTACTACGACACCTCAGGCGTTGTACGGGACATGTTTCAAAACCACTTTCTGCAACTCTTCACGCTCGTGGCGATGGAACCGCCGGCCACGTTCGATGCGGACGCCGTACGCAATGAGAAAGTGAAAGTATTGATGGCCGTCCGGCCCATAGACGTTGAAGACACGATTCGAGCGCAGTACGAGGGCTATGGACAGGCGAAGGGGGTTGCCGAGGATTCACAAACTCCAACCTATGCGGCCATGAGGTTATACGTGGACAACTGGCGCTGGAAGGGAGTGCCATTTTATCTCCGCTCCGGAAAAGCTCTGGCGGAAAAGACGAGCCAAATTGTTATTGTTTTCAATGAGCCTCCGCATGTCCTTTTTAATTTGCCACCGGACTACCGCCTGACTCCCAATTTCCTTTCGCTCTGCATTCAGCCCGACGAAGGGATACACCTGCGCTTTGAGACCAAAGTTCCAGGTGGGCTCCAGGAGACCAAATCGGTCGATATGGAGTTTCATTACCCCTCCACGTTTGGAGGCGAACGGCTACCGGATGCTTACGAGCGATTATTAATTGATGCAATCAACGGGGATCCCTCCCTCTTTACCCGTAGTGACGAAATCGAGAACTCGTGGAGCTTGGTAGATCCAGTGCTTGATGCATGGGAAAATTCCGCAGATGCGCCTTCGCTTGGGCTTTATCGAAAGGGAAGCTGGGGCCCGCCCAGCGCCGAGGAATTCATGACGAGGGACGAACGCGTCTGGCGCCTGGGGTGCGGAGATCACTCCCCCTGAACATGAGCGACCCTCAGATTTTTGAAGACACTAAGGCACTGGCCAAAGCGGCAGCAGATCATTTTGTGGCGGCCTCGGAGGAAGCAATCGAAAACCGAGGCCGCTTCATGGTCGCGCTCTCCGGAGGCTCGACCCCGCAATTGACGTACAGTCGATTGTCCGACCCGATGGTGGCCACCAAAGTAAGCTGGAGAAACGTGCACCTCTTCTGGGGAGACGAGCGATGTGTTCCCCCCGAACACCCGGACAGCAACTATCGGATGGCCAGGAAAACCATGATTCAAAAGGTGCCGATCCCGCAGGCAAACGTTCACCGCATCCATGGCGAACTCGATCCCGATCTGGCAGCCCAGACTTATGCTAATGAACTGCGGTCGGTCTTTGGTACCGAGGAGCGACCGCGATTTGATTTGATATTCTTGGGCTTGGGGAAGGACGGGCATACCGCTTCACTGTTCCCGGGCAGTCTCGCTCTGCGAGAAACTGAGCATTGGGCACTGGCGGTGTATTCGGAAGCACTCCAAGCTTGGCGCGTGACGCTTACTCCGCCGGTATTGAATGCGGCACGGCAGCTCTCGTTTCTGGTGTCGGGCAAATCGAAGGCGGAACGTTTGCAGGAGGTGCTGAAGGGTGAGCCTCAGCCCGAGCCGCTCCCCGCACAATTAATTCAGCCGCTCAACGGTCAGGTGACCTGGCTAATCGATCAGGCGGCCGCTTCAAGGCTGTGAACCCGCGGCCGTAGGGCCCCGCGACTGTGCCTGATCGGCCGCTGCAAGGCTGAGCCCAAGTACGGTAAACTGACGAAGGCCTAGGGGCCGTTATTAATGATATCCAGACGCACGCGCTGGCCTATGGCCAGCGTTTCTTGTTGGGGTTGCGCGTGAGAGTGATCGTGGTTGGTGACGATCCGTTGGCCCGCGCCGGGCTTGCGAACGTTTTAATCGAAACGACGGAGCTCGATGTCGTTGCCCAACTCGCAACAGATGACTCCGTCACTGACGCGTACAGAGCCTATGCCCCCGATGTGGTTCTCTGGGACCTGGGCTGGAGCCTAGAAACTTCCCAATGGAGAGAGCGGCTGAGCGATCTTGTCGAGTCGGGTGCGCACGTAGTCACGCTCTTGCCAGAAAATTCTCATGCAGCAGAGGTATGGTCCGCCGGGGCACGCGGACTGCTGAGCAGAGAGGCCGATCCAGCACGAATTACAGCGGCGCTGAATGCCGTCAACCATGGGCTCGCGGCGGTCGACCCGGCCCTTGGAGGAGCTTTGTTGCCCACCCCGGACGAAGCCCAGGCGTTTCAATTAGAAGAATTAACAAAGCGAGAGCACGAAGTCTTGGAGCTGCTCGCGGAAGGCCTCTCCAATCGATCTATTGCCTACAAGCTCGAAATCAGCGAGCACACGGTGAAGTATCACGTAAACGCGATCCTGCGAAAACTTGGTGCTCAGAGCCGCACCGAGGCGGTAGTACGGGCAACCCGCAGCGGCTTGATACTGCTTTAGCCATTAGTCGACCCGCATAATTTCAGCCTCGACCCACCTCAATCTCTGGGCGCTCTTGTGTTCGCCGAGTCGTAACCTTGATATGGCGTTTCGCACACGAGCCCTCCCTCAAAGATCCGGCATTGACCTACCCAGATTACCGAGGCGTTTACGACCGCCGCGGGATAATCTTGACGAACCTAAGGAGGAATCATGGCCAGCATAGTTGAGGGTATTTCGAACGAATTAGCTGAAATTGTTGAGACTGCGGGTCCGGCGGTCGTGCGAGTGGAAGGTCGCAGACGCTTACCGGCTAGCGGGATCGTGTGGTCTGAGGATGGAATCGTGGTCACCGCCCACCATGTTGTTGAGCGGGACGACCGTCTCGCCGTAGGCTACGGCGACGACAAGCAAGTCGAGGCGGAGCTTTTAGGAAGGGACCCAACTACTGATCTGGCCGTGCTTAAGGTTGAAGGGGTAGAGCTTTCCCCGGCAACGACCCCTAAGTCAGACGACCTGAGTGTGGGCCATCTTGTGCTTGCGCTCGGCCGACCTGGCCGAACGGTGCAGGCCACGCTGGGAATTGTAAGCGCCTTAGGAACCAGCTGGCGAACAGCCGCGGGCGGAACGATCGATCGCTATCTTCAGACTGATGTGGTCATGTATCCTGGATTCTCGGGCGGCCCGCTGGTCGATGCCGAAAGCAAAGTATTAGGCCTGAATACGTCGGCTTTGCGCGGGGTCAGCATCTCAATCCCGAGTCGAACCGTCGATCGAGTGGTTGATTCGATTCTGTCCCACGGGCGAGTGCAGCGCGGCTACCTCGGAGTGGGAGTGCAGCCGGTCAACCTGCCGGAGGCATTATCGGAAGAGCTAGGCCAGGAAACCGGCCTGATTCTGATTTCTGTTGAACCCGGTAGCCCGGCCGAAGCGGGCGGGCTCACTCTCGGGGACACTTTGTTATCCGTGCATGGCGAATCCGTGAAGCGATTAGACGACTTATTGAGCCTGTTGAGCGGCGACCTGGTCGGCGAGGAAGTGATTGTTCGCTTCCTGAGAGGCGGAGATATTGGCGAACAAAAGATCACGGTTGGGGAGCGGTAATGTGATCCTGGAATTCAATACAGAATCAGCCCGCCTTTCCAAGCAGGTTCACGCCAGCCTCGTCCGGGTGGAGAGCGGGCGCTGGGGGGCTGGCGCTGGAACGATCTGGCATTCAGAGGGTCTCATTCTGACGAATTCCCATGTTGCGCGCAGCCGCAGGCTGCGGGTTACCCTGCCTGATGGCCGTAGAGCGGCAGCGCGCGTGCTGGCTCGCAGCCGCGATCTAGATCTCGCAGCGCTTACTGTTGGGCTGTCAGACCTGCCTGTGATTGAACTGGGGGATTCTGCGGCGCTCCAGCCAGGCCATTGGGTAATGGCCTTCGGGCACCCGTGGGGTGTGGCAGGCGCTGCAACCGCAGGCGTCGTTATCGGGCAGGGCGCGGAATTCCCTGGCCGACCAGCTTTCGGGCGCGACTGGCTGGCAGTTGGGCTGCACTACAGGCCCGGGCACTCTGGCGGGCCGCTGGTGGATTCATCAGGTCGCTTGGTTGGCATCAACACTGTCATGGTGGGCCCAGACGTCGGGCTCGCAGTGCCGGTGCACGAAGTCAAGGGATTCCTCAAACACTCCTTGCAGCGCGCAGCAGCTTAGCCT
>JAZGCZ010000047.1:0-3126 GCA_036477195.1 Anaerolineales bacterium
GGAGGAGTGCAGCCCTTCTTCGCAAGCCCCGGGGGGCAGTGGACTTTATCCTTGGGGATGCGGACAATGGCGACCGGGGGCTTTGAATCGGGGATCCAGTTCCCCCCCTCGAGCCTGACCCAGGTGCCGTCGCTGAGCTTCCACTGAACCCCGCCGTGCCAGAAGATGTCATCCCCTCGGGCATATACCCCCCACTCCTGAATGAATTCAAACCCGCTGGGCGGCTCAGCGAAGGCCTTTCCTGAGGACAGAAGTGCAAGGATCAGAACGATAGCGGACTGTACACCGTTCACGTTTCTCCCTCCGACGTTAGCCATTCTCCCGTTCCGGCAATGCCCCAGGTGGGCATCGGCGGCCGGCCCCGGAAATCCGTACTGCAAGGGACAGGCCACGAAGGGGGCGGGCGCCTCAAACCAAGACCCCAGCAGGAGCATTAGGAGAGTCGGATTAGAGATTGGATGTCCGCCTCAAGGGATGTCGTCAGATTGGGTCTGGTGGGAAAAATGGTCGCTTACGGGAGCCTTCTCGTGGAACGGTCGAGGCGTCTCAATGCCCTGGCGGCGGCGCGGGCCTTCTTGGGTGGTCGGCGCGGATTGCCCTTTTTCGGTCGGGGAAGGGGCTCGTCCTCTTCCTCCTTGTCGGAGCTCGGAGGTGCTAGGAGTCGAGCGAGAAACTCATCGGCGGTAACGACGATGGCCCCTGTGCGAGTAGCACTGCGACGTACCTCCAGGTCATTGGAGACCACGGCGGTACCTGCACTTGCGAGTCGCGCCAGCATGTGATCAGCCCTCTCCGGAGCCTTGGAGAAGACCAGGCGCACCCTGCTGCTGCTGAATGCAGTCCCGCCCCCACGTATGCCGTCGAATACCACGGTGAATTGGTCTCCCGAGGCGCGGGCGGCTGCGACGAGCAGACGGCAGAGCGCCTCGCGCCCGGCCTGCAGACTTTCTTGCTCGCGCGCGGCCAATGCCGGCGCGCACCGGATCACGTTATATCCATCCACCAGCCATCGCATAGCGGCAATATTCTAACACACAGGCGGATTCAACCCAATCGCCGGCAATAGGATGTTTATTGCATCCAGTGATTATTCTTTGTATATTTTCCCGTCTTGACTATGTAGGTTCTTTCACGAGCAGGTGAAACTTTTCATGTATGGGATAAGCCCACCGCCGCCAACACTATCGGCTGTGAAGGATCGAGGGCGAAAGGTCTTCAGATGAACATAAGGAACTACTTCAAAGAACTGTTTGGTGCCCGAGGGCGGGAGATTGAGGTGGGGTTGGATGAATACCTCCACAAGCTGAACGGAATTACCTCGGATATGCACGGGGCAATCAGGGCCTATCTCAACCAGAATACGGAGGAATTCTCACACCTCTTTGGAAAGATCAATGAGTTCGAGAACCGGCTCGATACGCTGCGCCGTAACATCGAGGCAGAAATCTATGGCAAGCGGCTGCTGCCGGACACGCGAGATGACGTTTTGGAGTTGCTCGAGAATCTAGACAAAATCCCGAATCGCATTCAGTCGACGATTCGAGAGATGACGTTACAAAAAATCCGCATCCCGGAAGGCCTGCACTCGAGCTTGACCGAACTTGCGGGGAGGAACGTTCAGATTGTGCAGGTCCTCATCCGGGTGATCAACGCATTTCTATACCGTCCCCATGATGTCAGGGATGGTGTAAAAGAGTTGTCGCACCAAGAACACGAGGGTGACGTGATCGAACAGCAGGTGCTGAAGCTGATTTTTGATGATGCGAGCCTGGAGTTGGCCGAAAAGATGCAACTGTACCGCTTCGGCGAGCGCGTGGGGTCAATCTGCGATATGGCCGAAGACCTGGGCGATCACATCATGATCTGGGCCATCAAGCGGCTGCTCTGACCATGTTGCTAGGGCTATCGAGCGGCATGTTTCTAGGTTGGTCTCTGGGCGCCAACGACGCGTCCAATGTCTTTGGTACGGCGGTCGCGTCGCACATGATCCGTTTCGCCACCGCGGTAAAGCTGTCCGCCGTGTTCGTGATCCTCGGAGGTCTGGTGAACGGGCCGGCGGCGATGGACACTCTCGGCGGGTTAGGGCAGATAGACTTGCTTGCCGGCGCGTTTGCCACCGCCCTAGCAGCGGCAGTGGCCGTTGCCGGCATGACCTGGGCCGGCATGCCGGTCTCCACCTCGCAGGCGGTGGTCGGTGCCTTGATCGGGTATCGCCTGTTCCAGCACGGTAGCCTGGATGTCGCAAGCTGGCGCTTGCTGCGCATCATCGTCATCAGCTGGGTGGCCTGCCCGATCCTGGCTGCCGCCACCGCGTTCTTACTCTATAAATTGATGGCTGGCGTCTTTCGCTGGCTGCCCATGCCACTATTCGTGCTGGATCGCTGGCTGCGTTTCGGGCTCCTTGCGGTTGGCTGCTATGGGGCCTGGGCCCTTGGCGGAAACAACATGGCGAACGTGGTTGGCGTCTATACGCGGCTCGACCTTTTCGATTCCGTGCGCATGGGGCCTTGGGTATTTTCCCAATCCAGGATGCTCGCCCTGCTCGGCGGCTTGGCTATTGCGCTTGGGGTGGCAACTTATTCCTATCGCGTCATGGTGACGGTCGGGCGGGATCTCGTAAAGCTCGATGCCGTAACTGCCTTGATCGCGGTTCTTGCCGAAGCGCTGGTCGTGGATTTTTTCGCCCATCCGTGGCAGCTGGGCACATTCGCCCTCCCAGCCGTGCCGGTCTCCGCTACCCAGGCTCTTGTCGGCGGGATCTTTGGGATTGCGCTTGCCCGTGGAATCCAGACTATCAAGAAGCGCGTGCTGTCTAACATCGTGATCAGTTGGGGAGTCACGCCCCTCATTGCCGCTCTTCTCAGCTACCTCATCCTACCTCTCGTCATGCGGTTCGCCTGACCCGCGAGGTTCGACCGCAGGACCTGCCTCACGCCTGTGTCGATGCTGACAGAGTCTCAATGCCGGATCTGCAACAGACTCCGAAGATAACCGGGTTGCTACTCGGCGGGTTTTTGCAGCAGGTGCGCGGGGACTATCAGCTTTTCCAACCCCTCGAACGCCCACTCGGTCATGATCGCCAGTACGGCTGCCGGGATCGCGCCCTCCAGGATTAGGGAGGTGTCA
>JAZGCZ010000048.1:0-2338 GCA_036477195.1 Anaerolineales bacterium
ACGGCGCTGCCGCTCTATCTGGGCAACGAGCTCGACCTCGGCCATTTCTCGAGGGGATACCACGTCGGCCTTCTAATAGCAATCGGATTGATAGCGAAACCCGCCGCAGGTTATCTGTCGGACCGCATCGGCAGAAGGAAGGTCCTGGTGCCGGGCCTGCTATGGTCTTGCGCCATGTGTCTCCTGCTGACTGTCTACACGGACGGGCTTGCGTTCACCCTATTGATCGCGCTGCTTGGCATTTTCCTGTACCCGGACCAGCCCATTTTGACCGCCGCGGCGCTGGACCTGGTCGACCGAAACGTCGCCTCCACGATGCGGGGGATGACATCCTTCGCTGCATTTGGGCTCAGCGCGCTCTCGCCGTTAATCGCCGGGGCCCTGTACGAGTCCATGGGCATGACGGCGACGCTGTACTACGTCGCCGCGTTGTTTGCGTTGGCCGCCGCCATCATGGCGGTGCTGCCGCTGTCGAGGGCGGGGCGGGGCGAGTCATAGAACTAAAGGAAAGATTCGGTTGGTGCAAGATCAGATTATAGGAGTTGAGACAAATGGCTACCCGACCAAGAATCCTGGACCACAATGCGACGTTAGAGGGGGCAAAACAGCTCATTGCCTTCGATTTCGGGCGCTTTGCATATTCTGGGCACGTAAGCCTTGAACCAGGCTAATTAGTACTCAACGGCGTCACTGTAACTTCCACTCCATGAACGGACGAACTCTCTCCCATGTCGGTCTTTACTCCAGGGTTGAGGATATTCACGTTGGCTCGATTTTCTTCGCGCTTGGGCCAACGTCCTTTATGCGCCAACGCGACGCCTGGCATTATTTCATCCGACAGTCTCACTCTCAGGACGATTTCTCCAGTGTCATTAGAAAGCCTGGCCTCATCGCCTTCCTTAAGCCCGAGTCCCTCTGCGTCATCCGGATGTATGGCAACACTTGCAGGACCCATCTCCTTCACGATTCTGGATTCGTTTGCATAGGAATCGTTCATAAGCCAAGGCGTGGCGGGAGAAAGCAGCCTCAGGCGATTCGCGCTTGGACGTGGATCGGTGATGGCCTGTGGTATCCTGGGATGACCGTCGGCCTCTGCCTGAGCACTTGCGATCTCGATCTTTCCGCTCGAGGTTGGGAATCTGAGATCAGCAAATTGAAGTATGGGCTCCGGCGTGGCAAAGACCGTGCCAACTTTTTTCAGTGCTTCAAAACCCCCCTCAAACGAGGTGCCATCCAGGAGGTGTTCAATGACGGACTCGTCGCTCTCATATAGCTCAGGTTCTTGGTATCCCATCGCTCGGGCCAACCGTCGAAAGATTTCCTGATTAGGCAACGATTCACCTATAGGCTCTTGTGCCTTGACCTGAGGCCCAATGGTCCAGTTAAAGTAGGAAGTTACCAGATCGTCGAACTCCAGGAAGCTCGCTGCAGGTAACACTATATCTGCGAAGTCAGTGGTGTCGGTCTGGAAAAGGTCGGAGACCACTGTGAACAGATCTTCTCTAGAGAGGGCCTTGTGTAAACGCGTTTGCTCTGGGCTGGATGCAGCCGGGTTGATGTTCCAACAGATAAAGGCCTCGATGTCCGACGGAGCTTCCAAGCGCTGAGCGAGGTCCATCTGGCTGAACGCTTTTCTCTCTGTCGATCGCAAATGCGGGGCTTCTATGTAATCGTCGTCGAAGCCACGGGTCGGGCCGTCAAAGTTCATGTAGTAAAGACCAGAGCCAGGCTTGCCAAAGTTGCCGGTGAACGCAGGAAGCATTGAGCAAGCGCGAAAGGCGTTGCCTCCGTTGGGCTGGCGCTGCATCCCCTGACCGATCCACAGAAGCGAAGGCCCCTCGCCGTATATGTGGGCTGCCTCCTCGATCTTCTCCGCAGGGACGTCCGTTACAGCTTCACCCCATGCAGGGGTATACTCGTCGAGCAGAGGTTCAACCTCATTCCATCCCATCACGTGCTCTGTGATGAAGCCTTGATCAATCATCCCGTCGCGTCTCAAAACGTGAAGCATGGCGAAGGCCAGGGCAGCGTCACTACCCGGGAACGGCTGAAGATGGAGATCGGCCATTTCAGCCGTACGAGTGCGACGCGGGTCAATGACGATCTTCTTACCCGGGGCTTCCGGCAACCAGTGTTTATAAGCGTGAGGACCGGTAGCGGACGGATTGGCTCCCCAGACGACTATACAGTTGGTGTCCTTGGCTGTGCGGGGATCGAACCCATAGTAACGGATGCCGATGGTGTATATGGAGGCTACGTGGCCCGCCATATTGCACACAGTTTCACCTTCGACCTCCAGAGCACCCAGCCTATTGAAAAACCGCATAGGGAAGCCGTA
>JAZGCZ010000049.1:0-4155 GCA_036477195.1 Anaerolineales bacterium
ACAGTCCAGGGATGGGGCGCTCACAAAGAGCTTCCGGATCGCCTTGAAGCGAAAAAGGCATTGGGTGACCGACCAATAAAGGATCGGCACGGATAGAAGGTAGTTCGAGGCACAATGTGCCCGACGCCAGAGGAAGCCGCCAGCAAGGCCAGTTGCATGGAATAGCTCAAGAGAGTGTTCTATCGATTTAGAAATTGGGGCTTGACAACAGCGCCAACATAGAAGGCAGCAGGGATAGATCGAGGAACAGGCATGCCACCAGAGAAACTTGGAGATCGTGAGGCGAAGGACATCCTTCTTGGGTGGCCGACCCGCACGAAGAAACTTTGGGCAACCCCAGGAGGCAGGGGCTATTGGCTGCAAGCTCAACCAAAGGCACGTGGGGATAGAGCGAAAACTCCCAGTATTTCGGCCCCTGGGGCAAAGCTCTTCACAACTCAACCAGACGGAATGTGAGTGTATCTGAAGTATCCAGATTATGCCGATGTTGTTGCGATTGAGGTATGTGGCTCAGTGCAGAATCTCAATGACAAACGATCTCGTTATGCCGCAAACGTGCGAAGCATGGTCCTCAATTGTCCGTTATCCTGGCTTCGAGAAAGTGTGTCCGTTCAGCGCGGCGGATCGGCCCCGCGATGGCAAGCATGCCGTAGCATAGATTCCGCGCCTAGTGATGACTCTATGCTTCCGGTTAGATACCTTCGTGCGCTATTTGCTATTCCAAATGATTCCTACGCATCTTGGGCAAGAAACAACGTCGCAGATGGGCATGAGTTCTTCTGCCGCCACTCGTCCCTTGATTCGTATACGGGCCAAGCCATGCAGAGATTCCAGCGCCAAATGTCCTATTCTTCGCAGTTCCTTACAGGAACTTAGCGCTTGACTCGATCGATGCAGATGTGTTCCCGGTACCAGAAATTATTAGCTGAATTGAAACTATGAGCCTGATTTATCCTCTCCCGGCACGAAACACTGTCGACTTAGCCATACCCACATTCACTCTCGATGTCAACCAAGTCGCTATTCGTGCGCCATTCACCTATGACTCGGACCAACGAGGGCTGGTCGGCTTGGAGTGGAATTACTTCGAAGAGGAAAAGGTTGAACTTTGCGTAACGCCAGCAACTGAACTGGAAATCACGCAGGGAGTTGAGATCGCCAATCTCGGATCTGCGGCGCGGCAGCGCTTATTGAAATCCGAACTGTATAAGAGCCGACCAGAAGAAGTGCTCCTGGATCTCTCTCCCTCTGATTCCGATGATCTTTGGCTAGATATGAGAGGGATACTGTTTCCCACTGTCGCTGATAGTCAGCTAACTCAGCGCCAAATTGCTGATGTACATCAAGTCTTCCTGCATACGCTTTCGTCTGGGTCAACAGCAAGCAACTCAGTATTTGTATCTCGGGACAATAACTTTCATACCCACGCGGATGTATTTGAGAATAGGTATGGCGTTCTGATCATGACTCCGAATCAAGCGTGGTCTACCTACCAACCCCAGCATCAACTTGCAGTGCCATCGCGATCTCAAGCCAATGATCTCTGGCGAAAACAGCAGGAATTCTTCGCAAGGATTGAAGATGCGTCCTCATGAGATGCATCCAGGTCGGGGGCTGCCTAACAACTCGCCAGACTGTGGAAAAAGGACATGCTGGGGAGCGCGAATTGATCCTGTAGAGGTAATTGGGGCGCTGATCTTGCCTTGGGATCAGCCAGAGCGGAGGAATAAATGAAGAAGCCCTGCTAAGCCAGGGCTTCAACCATTCTGGGGACCCCGAGGATGCGAATGGCCCTTTTGAGGTTGTACGCCAACATGGTGAGGCTCATCTCGGCATTCACGCTGTCGAGGCCTTTGGTGAGGAAGTATCCCTGGTTCCAGGCACGTTTGAGGGTGCCGAAGGGATGCTCGACGAGCTGCTTACGCAACTTCATCTTCTCGGGGCTGGCCCGCACCCTGCGCTGCATGTCCTCCAGAAGGTCTTCATAAGCCCAGCGGGTGATGCGACGGCCCTGAGCGCTGCGGGTGCATTGGGACTTGAGCGCACAGCGTCTGCAGGCGGAGGTGGCGTAGGTCCTGCGTTCCCGTCCCCGCTCGGTGGATTGGAAGCGGAAAGTGAGCTGTTCTCCGGCCGGGCACCAGTAGCAATCATTGTCAGGATCGTAGCGGAAATCTTGCTTGCCAAAGAGACCCAATTGGGTGTTGGCGGAGGTATTGGGTTTGGGAAGGTAGGGGGTGATGCCCGCTTCGAGGCAGGCTTTGACCTGCTGCCCGTCGTAGTAGCCCATGTCCGTGAGCACCTCCAGCCGTTCGACCCCGAGGGCCTCTTTGGCACGGAGGGCCATCTTGCTAAGTAAGCCACGATCGGTGACAGCATTCGTGACCTGATGGTCGACGATCAGTTTGTGCTTGGGGTCGACGGCGACTTGTACGTTGTAGCCCACGTCGGTGATCCGGCCCCCGCCGATGGGCATGGAGCGGGCGTCCGGATCGGTGAGGGAGATCTGGGACTCGCCTTCCTCTTCCATGCGCTGCTGCAGGCCCTTGTAGTTCTTCATGCGCTCCTTGAGCAGCTTGATCTTCTCCTTCAGCTCCTCAGCGGAGAGCTTGCGTTCTTCGGGTTCCTGGGCGTCGTTGGCATCCAACTCATCCAGGTAGGCTTCGATCCTCTGGTCGATGTCTTTTAGGGCGCGCTTGAGTTTACGATCGGTGAAATTGCGCTCCCGCGAGTTGACCGCCTTGAACTTGCTGCCATCGATGGCCACCAGATCCCGGCTGAAGAGATCCAGGTCCCTGCAGAAGGCAGTGAAGGCCCTACAAACCTCCTGGATGGCCTTTCTGTTGTGCCTGCGGAAGTTAGCGATGGTCTTAAAGTCGGGAGCCAGCTTGCCGGTGAGCCACATGACTTCCACATTGCGGCCCGCCTCCCTCTCCAGGGTGCGGCTGCCTGCCCTAGCCGCAGGCCAGGGGAGCGAACGCGGTTGAGGTAGCCGTAGATGTAGAGTTTCAGCAGCACGGCGGGATGATACGGTGGGCGGCCGGTCTCGTTCAGCAGCGCGTGCGTGAACCCGAGGGTCTGCAGATCCAGGCTATCCACGAAGGCGTCAATGACGCGGACCGGATTCTCTCCGGTGATGTATTCATCCAGAGATTCGGGGAAGAGGACCGCCTGATCGCGATTGGTGCCTTCGATGTAGTCCATGGGGACCCCCTCGCTCGACATGTGGAAAGGATGCGACTATTATGGCATCGGGAGGCACTTATTACACAGTCTCTCGCTGGAACGGACCGGGGATGCTGCGGCTGAAGCAAGAGAGTAGCGTGACCCAGGTGCCCGCAAGATCATATGAGGGAGCGATCCCCGGCCGCTCAGCTCGCAGCCGTTAGTCAGCGCCCAGGGAGGTAAATATGTCTGACCAAGCTCAACGTAGTGAATCTACCCATCTTTGGAAGCTCATTCTCCTAGTGATCGGTATATGGATAGGATCTGCCATCCTTGCCTTCTTTGCCAATCTACTAGTCACGTGGGTCCAATCTTTGGACCAAGTCCTGGACGCAGCATTTTTCGCAACCCTCGCTGGCCTATCCCTTGCCGCGGCCTCATTCCTGATTGCTGCTGCAGAGCTGGTAGGTGGAATGGTCCCCAAAGCGAAAGAAGAGTCAAACGCGGCGAGGGACCGGGCTGACCAGAAGCCGGACTTCGGTGCTGCTCATGAGTGGTACATAAACCGGCGTCATCCGTCCCCCGCCGAAATCGATGCTAAAAGGTACTCACACGAGGTAACGGAGTATCTACACAGGCGGCGTGAATTGGACCGGTTGAAGTATGCCTCCACGTCAATGCATCAAGGCAGTCGAGACTTCATCACGTCTTTCCTTTTCCTAATCGCCGGTTTAGTGGAGGCTCTCAGCATTGACTTACTCGCTGATGCCGCGTCGATATTCACAGATAGTCCTGAGAGTAAGAGTATTCTCTCGCTGACCGACTTCTTCACGGGCTCACTATCAGCTATCTTCGTCCTACTCGACCTTCTTATTTCGTCCGCGGTTCTGTTGTTCGGCATCTCCTACCTCGTAGATGGGGCTAGGAAATTACAGACAGCGGTAACCAGCTATCTGCAGTAGAAGCCACTTATGGCGCTGGCTAACCAGTCGC
>JAZGCZ010000005.1:0-3319 GCA_036477195.1 Anaerolineales bacterium
TAGAGTCTAGTAGGAAAGCGTCGAGGCTGTGAGGATTGATCCTGCTCTTCTAACGCAGGCGATTGAGGAGCTGAAGTCACGGCGGTAGCACCCAACCGACTTGCCGGAAGGCCAGAAAGGGAAAGAAGTCGGAAGGGCTAGGTGAGCACCAGAATGGTGTAGGCCAGCCTGAATCCGGGCTGACCTACTTGTGCCGAAAGGGCACATCTGGCAAGTTGGGGCCTAAACTGCCACCAACAGACCGCGACTCCCACGAGACCAGGCGTTGCAGGCTGCGAAGATTGGGCCTCAGATTACCGGGTACACCTCAAGCATCGCGTCGGCATTAGGAACGCCCGACCTGCCGTGAAGCATGTCCGGTCGACGCTTGGTGGCTGCGACGACTGCTATATCTCGATGGGTGCGCCGACGATGCTGCTGTACTCGCTCCATGAGCCGTCGTAGTTGCGCACCCTGGTGTACCCCAAGATTTGCGTCAAGACGAACCATGTATGCGAAGAGCGATAGCCATTCAGACAGTAAGTGATGACCTCCTTGTCGGCGGTGATACCCTTTGCACCGTAGAGTTCTCGCAGGTCATCGACCGGTTTGAACGTGCCGTCCTCATTGACGGCGTCGACACACGGGATATTGACAGCCCCGGGGATGCGACCGGCTCGTTGGGGGGACCACCACTCTTGCGGCACGTTCGGCGGGGTCAGCCAATCGCCAGCGTACTCGAGAGGAAACCGCACATCCACTAGTTTCACGTCATCACCGCCTCGAACCGACTCCAGGACGCGGTCTCGCAGGGCCCGAAGCCTGACATCGGCGTCGCTGGCTCGATAAGGCCGGCGCGGATGATTGGGTAGTTCGGCGGTCATCTCTCGGCCCTCGTCGATCCATTTCTGTCGTCCGCCGTCCATGAGCTTGACCCGTGAGTGGCCGTACAGCTTCATCTGCCAGAAGGCATAGGCGGCAAACCAGTTGTTCGTGTCGCCATAGAGAATCAGCTCTGTGTCGCGGGTTATGCCAGATTCCCCCAAGAGCCGGTCCATCTGATCCTTGCTCAGGATGTTGCGCTGAACGGGCTCGTTCAGATGAGAGGTCCAGTCCCATTGAGCCGCGCCGGGGATATGGCCCTCAACGTACGCACCCAGATCAACGTCTACCTCCACCAAACGGATTGCGGAGTCGTCCAGATGTCGAGCTACCCATTCGGTTTCGACGATCGACTCTGGACGTGCTGCTTCGGTGAGCATATTCGGTCCTCCTTGACCTTGACGTGAAGGCGAATGGCGTTGGCTGACCGCCAGCTAAGTCAGCGAGTAAGCCACGAGCGGGTGGGCTGATACCCTCGAGCCCCAATACTCGCCTGCGGGCGTTAGGGAATGCATCTCCGACCACCTTGTAGACCTTGTCAGAGACAAGTATCTCGCCGGGTCTGGCGAGCCCCTGAAGCCGCGACGCGATGTTCGGCACATCTCCCAACACCGTGTAGTCCGTGCATTCGTTAGAGCCAACCGTTGTCGTGAGCGCTATCCCGGTGGTCATTCCTAGGCCGACCTTCAGCCTCTAATCCCACATATCCAGCGGCAGCGTGGCCACCGTGCGGAACATGACTATGATCGCCGCCGCCAACATGGTGGAGGCGCTGACGGGACGGCCGATCCCCTGGGCTTTCGTGCACGATAGGTGATCCCCATAATGCCGAAGGCGTACGCCTCGCTATGGAACGAGGAATCCCTGAAGATGTCTCCTCGCCAGACGATCTCGAAATCATCGAACCCTGCATTCGATATCTTGTCGGCCAGTTCTGCTTCCAGCAGAGCCCCGGCAATTCAACCGGCCCACAGTTCGGGTCTTTGCTTGGCGCTATCTGGGATGGGTTTCGAAGCCAGGATATCGGCAATCCGGATCCATCCTCCCGGTTTGAGGACTCGATTGAGTTCGCGAAATGCCAGGTCTTTGTCTGGGGCCAGATTGATTGCTCCATTTGAGATAACAACATCGGCCCACTCGTCCTCCACGGGCAGGTCCTCGATAAACCCACGCTTGATTGAGACATTCCTAACCCCGACTGTTCGAGCGTTACGCCTTGCCCTCTCGATCATCTCCTTGGTCATGTCCACGCCGATCACTGCTCCCTCAGGACCCACCATGTTGGCGGCAATGAGACTGTCCAAGCCAGCCCCGCATCCAACGTCAACAACCGTAGTGCCGGAGTGGATCTCTCCCAAGTCGAAGGGATTGCCAGTGCCCGCGAAGGACTCGATGGCCACTTCGGGAAGGCGCTCCAGCCATTCATCCCGATACTCCAGCATGCCTGCCAGCACTCTGCCGGTGTTGAAATGAAAACCAGACGAAGGGTCTTGTGCTAATTGCGCATATTCTTGGGAGACTTCGGCGCGCAGCGATTCGATGAAGATCGTTGGCGGTTTGGCATCCGGAGAAGGAACATAGGGTTCTGGCTCTTTTGGATAGTAGACGTAGGTCTTGATGGCGCCAATGTCGTCGAGCGTCTCCTCCCCGGGTTCCACTTTGCCATCAGGGAGGGCCAGGTCACCATAGGCGGACTCGGTCAAAAGGATATATTCATCGGCCTCGACAGAATTCTTAAGCAGCCGATGAACGATGATTGGGCCGGTTCCCGTGAGCTCCTGATGCCCGTGTACCTGGTAGAAGGCGGCAAGCCCGCTGTGCACGACGGCCTTAAGCTTCAATCGCTCGATGTTGATGCAGGCCGTGCAGCGGCAGATCTTATGGATCGTTAGCTCGGCGATCTTGTTTGCGAAGACCGTGAAGAGAGACATCATATTGGACACGAGGTGCTCAGATGCGCTCTCCCAGGGCTGGTCAGGATCGTCCTTCAGCGCGTACAGGAAAATAGCATCCCCTTCAATCCTGACGAGCTTAAAGGGGAGATTCACCTCATCGAGGAGCGTCGTTATCAATTCACGGATGATTGTCTGACTATGGGCGATCTCCTTTTCGTTGGAGAATATGAACTTTGTGTAGCCGGATATGTCCGCGATGAAGAATACCGCTTGTCTCTCGACATCGTTCATGAGAGGAACTCCCGCTCATCTAGCCCACGCACGGTCACATCTCGCAGCGACCAACGGCGCGAGCCCCGTCCCTAGGAATTCAAACTTTGGGCATGATGTCCATTATGTATCAGATAATCGGGGATTTCCCATATTAGCCGACATTTCTCATATCAAGCTGTGGGCATCCAAAGAACGCACGATGCTTGGCGATGATGGTACCCACACTCCGGAATATGGTCGATCATCCTATCCTGCCCGGTAGGCTACCTGTTGGCGTGGCAAGTTAACGG
>JAZGCZ010000050.1:0-5043 GCA_036477195.1 Anaerolineales bacterium
CGGAAGCGCCTGTCACTGTCGAAATAGTGATTCGGACTCTGGAAGCAAACATGCAGGTTATTCAGGACGCGATTTATGAGCTCATTGGGCGATTGCCTGATGAGAGAGACTGCTTCTGCAAAGACGCACTCGAAGATGCCTTTGTCACGCAGCGTGATTCAATTTCCTCGGAAACACTGAAGAAACTAAAACCGCTGGTCCAGCGATACTTCGATTGAGGTCAGCAAACATGCTTAGCGATATCACCTCTGGAGGTCAGATCGCATATATCAAGCGTGAATCACGCTTGCTCTGGATCGCGTTTGCCTTCCTCACCCTGGCAGGATTGACGATTGCGCTAGCAGCAGGCCTGGATTCCCTGGCGAGTGTCCAACACCTGATCGTGCTCCCAGCTTGGGGGACAGCGGCCTGGCTAATTCACCGCACTGCCAACCGCTATTATCCTCTTCGAGACCCCTACCTGTTGCCGATTGCGATGCTCCTGGCCGGCTGGGGGCTGTTGATTGTGTGGCGCCTCTCGCCTGGATTGGGAACTCGACAGACGCTGTGGATGCTCGTGGGAGCCGCGGCAATGGTCCTCATCTTGAGAGGGCCTCCGGGCCTCGACTGGCTTCGCCGCTACCGCTATCTCTGGTTATCGAGCGGGATCCTGCTCACTGCACTGACGCTCGTGTTCGGCACCAATCCCGCGGGCGGGGGACCGCGCTTGTGGCTGGGATGCTGCGGATTCTTCTTCCAGCCATCCGAGCCACTTCGCCTTCTCTTGGTCGCGTTTGCGGCGTCATATCTGGCTGATCGGATGCTGGTAGAGCGACCGACCAGACTTGCCCGAAATTTCATTCCACTCCTATTGGCAGCCGCGCTTGCTGCCTTGCTGCTCTTCGCCCAGCGGGACTTAGGCACGGCTTCTCTCTTTCTCGCCGTCTTGGCCTTCATGCTCTATATCGCCTATGGACGACTCATTGTCTTAATCGGAGCCGGGATTCTGGCCATCTTGAGCGCTGTGATCGCGTTCCAGGTGCTGGATATTGTTCAAGTCCGATTTGAAGCTTGGCTGAGCCCCTGGGCCAACGCAAGTGGTTCTGGATATCAAATTGTTCAGTCCCTGATCGCCGTGGCAAGCGGGGGCGTGTTCGGTCTGGGTCCGGGGCGGGGTGCTCCGACCATGGTTCCCGTCGTGCATTCGGATTTTGTGTTTTCGGCGGTAGCCGAGGAGTGGGGCTTGTTCGGCAGCCTGGCGATGATCGCCTTGTTTGCGCTCCTGGTGGGTCGAAGCCTTCGAACCGCGGCGCGGCGCAAGGAGCCATTTGCAGTCTTACTCAGCGCCGGGCTCGCGATAGCGATTGGCCTTCAAGCGATACTCATCGTAGGGGGAGTGCTCCGGCTTCTGCCACTCACCGGAGTCACACTTCCATTTATCTCTTACGGCGGATCTTCATTAGTTACAAGCTTTGTAGGGCTCGCATTTATCGTGCTCTTATCGAGAGCCCAATTGCCTGGGGCTGGGAAGTTCGCGCGTCCGGTGCTCAACACAAGTATCTTTCTGGGCGTGGGGTGGGCTGTGATTGCCCTCTCACTGGGTTGGTGGGGGATCATAAGAGCGGATGACCTGACCAGCCGCACCGACAATCTGCGCCGCGGCCTTGGAAGCCTGGAGTCTCCGCGGGGAACGATCTTGGACCGCAATGAAGCGCCTCTGGTGTCCACCATCGGTGAGCCAGGAGAATATCAACGCGACTACCATGACCCTGCGACAGCTTCGATCACTGGATACGATTCACCGACCTTTGGCCAGGCCGGACTCGAACGTCATATGGACCCTTACCTACGCGGAGAAATTGGCCCTAGTCCCCTTGAACTTTGGTGGAATAAGCTGGTCTATGGAGTGCCACCTGCTGGCTCAGACGTGCGGCTCACGATCGACGCGGAGCTGCAGAGCGCAGCGGCGGAAGGTCTAGAAGGGCTGAAGGGCGCTGCGGTCGTATTGGATGCCGTGACGGGGGATGTCCTGGCTAGCGTCTCCGCACCTAGCTACGATCCCAACCGCCTGGATGAAGAGTGGCTCCGGCTCGTGACCCGAGAGGATGCGCCGCTTCTGAACCGTGTCACCCAAGGACGGTACCAACCAGGGATGGCTGTGACTCCGCTCTTATATGCATGGTCACTTGCTGAAAATCTCATCGGACCCGATGACAGCGCACCCGACTTCTCGAGTGCAATCGAGCTTTTTGATCAGACCCTGACCTGCCGCTCACCCTCACCATCCGGCAGCTGGAGCGAGGCGCTCCAGCAATCTTGTGCGGGACCCTTCGTGGTTCTAGGGGGACGTCTAGGGCAGGAGGGATTATCGGAGGCGCATGAAGCATTTGGGCTCTCAGTGCCTTTGGAAATCCGGTTGACCACGTTGGATCCGCTACCCATTGAGCTGTCAGATGATCCGGAATTGTTGGGATTGGAAGCGATCGGCCAGGCCGAGTTGACCGTCACGCCGCTTCAGATGGCGAGGGCCTACGCCGTTCTGGGCGGTGCCGGCGTCCGCCCCTCCGTATCGATTGTGGATGCTTTCCGCCATGGCGAGGGAGAGTGGGTGCCCCTGATTCCGCTAGGCACCGAGCACGTGGTCCTCACGCCTGTCGACGCACAAGTGGCTCTGGATGCATTTTCAAATTACGGCGACGATATCGTTGGATATGAGGTCGAAGCCCTTAGTGGAGAAGATCCCGTGTCTTGGTTCATCGGAATTGGGCCCGCGGGACGATTGGCCGTAGTGCTCATCGAGAACTCCGAACCGGACTTGGCGCGGGAACTTGGACTGCACCTGCTGGAGCTCGTCAGTGGCCTTGACCTTGCCCCGCCGGGCGGCTAGAATGTGCGAAGTCGCGCCGTTAGGCGGCAGAACTTTAAGACAATTTATCGCATTCGCTGATCAGGACCTCCGGGAGGAAATCCTTCTCGGAGGTTTTCACGGGAAGGTCAAATGGTCAGAATTCGCTTTCGAAGAGTAGGGGCTCGAAACCAGGCAAGTTTCCGCATTGTGGCGGCAGATAAGGAAAGCCCGCGCGATGGACGGTTCTTGGAGGTGCTTGGAATGTACAACCCTCGCACCAACCCGTCTACGGTGCGGGTTGATGAGGCACGCTTGTTCCATTGGATGTCTAACGGCGCGCAACCATCCGACTCGGTCGTGCAAACTCTGCAGACGCGTGGAACATGGGAACGCTGGGAGCGTTTCAAGGGCGGGGAATCTCTGGATATCTTAATCCAGGAAGCGGAAGCAGCCACTGTTGAGGTCGACCCACGCACGAGGCGAGACGACCAAATCGGCCAACGTTCGACAAAGCGACGACGCCATCCTGATGCAGAACCTGCGCCGGAGGAGCCGAAGGCGGAAGCCGAAGTTGCTGAGCCAGCGGAGGCAGAGGCCACAGCCGACGCGCCTGACTCCGATGCCTCAGAGGACGATGGTGAGGCCCCAGATGCACCAGAAAATGAGGCTGAAGCCGAGGAGACCCCAGAAGCCGCGGAGTCCAGCGCATCAGAGGACGAGGAAGCAGGGGATGAGGCGGAAGCTGACCAGGCCGAATCGGACGAATCCGAAGCTGAAGAGCCGGCTGCGGACGAGGCTGATGTGGAAGAGGCAGAGCCGGAAGCAGACGAGGCAAAAGAAGGGGATGGAGAGTAGCGGGTGGAAGAGCTAATTGACTACATTGCGCGCTCCCTGGTTGACGATCCAACCGAAGTTTCTGTAACGGTTCGCGAGACCGAACGTGAAGTGCGCGTTGAGCTCAGGGTGGCCGAAGAAGACATGGGTCGCGTAATTGGCCGGCAGGGGCGAGTGGCCAATGCCATGCGCATGCTGATGAGGGTGATCTCCTCTCGACAAGGTGTCCGCAGCTCCCTCGACATTATTTAATCCTCCTAATTAGATAACCGACCCCTCCACTATCGATCTTGGAGGGCAGAACCCCCACCAAAGTTGAACACTCTGCCGGAAGGCATAAGCATGGGCGATCCAGATCATTTGGCAGTCGGTCGAATTGTGCGTCCCCACGGCATCCGAGGCGAACTTATCGTTGAGCCTTACTCCGAAACCATCCGCTCTATCGAAGCAGGGAGCGTGGTATTTATCGAGTCTTTGCAGACGCCTTATACGATTTTGGCTTTGCGGAGTCATCGCAATCGCTTGATCCTTCGCATAGATGGATGCGAGGATCGTGATGCGGCGGAAAAATTTCGAGGCAGCGAGCTTCTCATTCCAACGCCTGCCGCGGAGCCCCTGCCGGATGGCGTCTACTATCGGTGGCAGATCTTGGGCCTGTCGGTCAATGAGGAGGCCGGCCGACATCTGGGTACGGTTGTTGAGATCCTGGAGACCGGAGCCAACGATGTCTACATTATTCGAGGGGATGGCACTCGCGAACTGTTGTTGCCTGCAATCGAGGATGTCATTTTGGAGGTCGATTTGAAGGGCGGCCAGTTGCTGGTTCGGCTGCCGGATGGGCTCGAGTAGCGCGCCGGAGGGCGCCAGGACCTTCGCTGCTTGCTCGGCTTATACCCTCATGGTATCTACCAACCGGTGCACTTGTAGAGGGTATGCTCCCAGTCTAATCATTTGCTTCCATTGGCCCTCCCGTTTAGCTTCAATTTAATGAAGTCACATGGCTGCTCAGCCAGGTCCAGATCGACTCCCAAATAGCGCTCTGTAGTGCTCAGTGAGGCGTGCCCCAGGCTCCGCGATAGCTGCGCCAGATCAACACCGCCACGGTGTGCGAGCTTGGCGTGAGAGCGCCGGAGATCGTGAGGTGCAAGGTCGACCTGGCCAATAGCCTGGCCGTACTTCTTCACCAGGTTGAAGACTGATTGAGGCGTCATCTGCCGCTCTGCAGGCTTCTGGGCTCGGCCCAGGGGCACAAACACAAACGAGTCCGGCTTGAGGTCTCGGCCAGACGCTTCCAGCCATTTGTCAATTAGCTTCTTTACGGCCCTCGATAGCTTGATTGATCTCACTCGGCTACGCTTCCCAACCAGGTCCAGGATCATCCA
>JAZGCZ010000051.1:0-22466 GCA_036477195.1 Anaerolineales bacterium
TCGATTTCGAAGCTTACGACTCCCCCATACCCTTCCATCTGCCGCCGGGCTACCTCGTGGTCAGGATGGGAGCGGAGTCCGGGGTACCAGACCCGCTTCACCTTTGAATCCGCCTCCAGGAAATCCGCGACCTTCTGGGCGCTCTCGTTTTGCTGCGTTACGCGCAACGAAAGGGTCTTGAGCCCCCTTTGAATGAGGTAAGCAGTTTGGGGATCACACACCGCGCCCAAGACCCACAGATTCTGCCGAATCATCGCCATCAAAGATTCTGATCCAGCTACCACTCCCGCCAGGAGGTCATTGTGCCCGCCAAGGTACTTGGTCGCCGAGTCCACGACCAGATCAATTCCAAATTCGAGCGGACGCTGATTAATCGGGGTGGCAAACGTGCTGTCGATCAGGGTCTTTACCTTATGCCCCTTTGCGATGGCCACCAGGCGCTTCATATCCATAACGCGCAAATAAGGATTGGTGGGAGATTCAGACACGATTACTTTGGTGTTGGGTTTGATCGCGCCTTCGAGCTCTTCCATATCACCGGAGGAAACCACCGTACACTCGATATGCCAGCGCTTGAGCATGGTCAGGCAAAATTGCCTTGTGCGACGGTATGAGTCGTCTGTAATAACAATGTGGTCACCGGCACTAAGCAACGAAAGTAACGTGGTGGTCACAGCAGCCATGCCGGATGAGAAAAGAACCGCCGCCTGGCCCGCCTCGAGGACGGACAATTTTGCCTCAACTGCCGAGACAGTCGGATTTCCGTAGCGACCATACTCCACCCTGCCTTCTGCCAGGCCCCACATGCGCGCGTCCATGAATCGACAGAGATCGTCCGTGTTCTCGAATGTGTAGGTCGCCGTTTCGAGGATAGGTAGAGTCAAAGCATGGTGGGGGTACGGCCGGACCTCGCCGGCATGGATTACGTCTGTAGCGAGCCGCGGGCCCTTACTCGATCTCGTCATCGCCAATCTCCTTCGGACAAAAAAATGCTCATCATTTAAGGGCCAGGAAAAGAAAAGACCTCTGCCGGTATATTGGAGAGGTCAACGCGATGCCACCATCTCTCATCTCCCAGCTACCGCTGCCGGAGTTGGCACCTTGTCGGAAATTACTCCGACCGGTTGCCGAGGTTTCTCAGGGCCGGTCCCTCCACCTCTCTGGATAAGATTGCTTGCTTATTCTATTGATGCAGACGGTAACACAGATCGCCGGAAAACGTCAAGACGGGACCCGCGGTGAGGCTTCTACTTCCGCAACACAAGGTTTATGAAGTCGGCCCCGGTGAGAAGACCAAGCTCGCCCGATTTCGCGCTGACTTCATCAAAATGATCGACTGAATCCGGTTCCGCAATGGGATCTCGTATGGCAACCGGCACCGGATCCCGAGTGTGGGTCCCAAGCGCAACGGGTGTTGGATGATCCGGAAGCAAGGCAACCACAGGCTGAAGCTGGTTATCTTGCAATCCATTGAGAACGCGTTGAATCAGGCGTTTGTCAAGCGCTTCGATACAGCGAATCTTCAGCTCGAGATCCTGCTGGTGTCCGGCCTCGTCTGGGGCTTCGACATGAACGTATACGAGGTCGTAATCCTCAAGGGCCTTTAGGCACGCATCGGCCTTGCCTTCATAGTTAGTATCGAAGAGTCCGGTGGCTCCTTTCACTGGGATTACGTCGAAGCCGGCATAAATGCCTAGCCCCTTGATCACATCTACGGCCGTAATTACAGCGCCGTGAATGCCAAACCGTTCCTGAAAAGTGACCATCTTTGGCCTCAGACCCGGAGACCATGGCCAAAGCGAGTTCCCGGGCTGAAGACCATCAGCCATGCGTTTCCGATTGATGGGATGATCTCGTAGAAAGGTCTGCGAATCGGCGATCAAGCGATTGAGGAGATCGGAAGTCGATTTGGCCTGAGGCGAGAGGGGCTGTACTAGAAGTTCGCTCATCGGCTCCCCAACGTGATTGTGAGGCGGAGCGCATTTCAAATTGGCGTCGCCATTGGGTACAACCAAGACATGTCGATAGCTTAGCCCTCGAACGAGCGTGATATTCAGCTGGCGAAAGTGGTTCTGAAGGTCAAAGATCAGCTGATGCGCTTCCTCGGTCGAGATGTGGCCGGCGGAGTGGCTGCAAATCCGACCCTCCTCCACGTTGATCAAGTTGATCCGCATGGCCAGGTCCGTCTCAGCTAAATTCATGCCGAGGCTGGCCGCCTCAAGCACGCCTCTTCCACGGTAGTCAATTTGGGGGTCGTAGCCTAGGATCGAGAGGTTGGCCACGGCCGAACCTGCAGGCAAATTGGATTCAATGGTTTGAAACAGCCCATTCCTGCCCTCCCTGGAGATCTGATCCATGGCCGGCGTGTTGGCTGCCATAAGCGGGGTTAAGCCGTTCAGATCAGGGAGCGGAGAGTCCGCCATTCCGTCTCCAATCAAAATAATCGTTTTCATAGTTTCGCTCATGCGGAATTCCGCCCTCGATCATGGATCGAATAGATCGCAAAGTCAACGCACCATGAAAGAAACTTTCGCTAGCCGGCCTTTCATCTTCATTGAAGATCAGGCCCAAAGGTAGACATACCAACAATGGCATCGGCCATTCAACGGGATCCCGCTTGACAATCATGATATCCGTGATACTGTTTACGCTAAGTTTATAGCTCTTAGGACTAGACTAAGGTGAACGCCTACATATTGATTATTTCCCTGCTCGTTATTGGTGAACTCCTCGTCCTTATTACGGACAATGAGCGAGTTCCGGTTGTGGCGGTGTAGTGGAGTAATCACTGAAGCAAGAAAAACACCAGCGCCTCCCAGCCGGGAGGTGTTTTTTTATGCCAATTGGAAGCTGCAAAAAGGAGTGAGCAGATGACCAAACGCCAAACTCATCCGAAGAATGGGTCGGAAACGGTGGCCCCGGAACCCGATGGAGAGCAGGCTCCAGACCAGCCCTCCACCGATCACAAATCAGAGGCGGAAGAAGATAGTTCACAAGAATCCTCTGATGCATCGATTCGCGAGGATGGCGGCGCGAGCGACGCGCTGATGGAGAGCTACAACGGCTAGGATGCGCAGTCTGTTGACGGTTTTGGATCTGGTAGCCGCGGGCTGCACCGCTCTGGTTGGCATGGAGGTATATCCGTTAGACGCTTCCGAGCGTACCCACCAGTGACGAAAGACATGCGCCAAAACAGCCGCGCGATCACTGAAGGACCCAGCCGCGCGCCGGCTCGGGCCATGCTCAAAGCGATCGGCTTTACCGACGAAGACCTACGCCGGCCAATTGTAGGGGTAGCCAATACGTGGATTGAGATCGGGCCCTGTAACTTCCATTTGCGGCGGGTGGCGGCGAAGGTCAAGGAAGGAATTCGGGCCGCAGGGGGAACACCCATGGAATTCAACACCGTCTCGATATCAGACGGAATCACCATGGGCGCCGAAGGGATGAAAACCTCGCTGGTCAGCCGAGAAGTCATCGCCGACTCCATCGAGCTAGTCGCCCGCGGCAATATGTTCGATGCCCTGGTCGCCATCTCTGGTTGCGACAAGACCATCCCGGGCACCATCATGGCACTAACTCGTCTCGACCTGCCCAGTCTTATGCTGTACGGGGGTTCCATTGAGCCCGGTCGATACGACGGTCGAGACGTCACGATACAGGATGTATTCGAAGCGGTGGGTGCTCATGCCGCCGGTGCGATATCAGATGCCGAGCTCAAGGCGCTTGAAGACGTTGCTTGTCCCGGCCCGGGAGCTTGCGGAGGCCAATTCACTGCCAACACGATGGCCACCGTTGGCGAGTTCCTCGGGATTTCGGCAATGGGGAGTGCAAGTGTGCCTGCCATACGAGAGGAAAAGGACCAGATTGCTGTCGCTGCCGGAGAAATGGTCATGGATTTATTGGAGCGTGATCTCCGCCCAAGCAAAATCATTACTCGGGATGCGCTGGAAAACGCGATCGCGTCGGTAGCTGCGACGGGTGGATCCACCAACGCAGTTTTGCACCTTTTCGCCATTGCCAACGAGGCGGGGGTGGAGCTTGAGCTTGAAGACTTTGATCGCATCAGCGCGGGAACGCCGCTGTTGGCCGACCTGAAGCCGAGCGGTCAGTATGTCGCGACCGATGTATACGAAGCCGGGGGTTGGCAGCTGGTTGCAAATCGGTTGGTCGAGGCAGGAATTCTTCACGCCGATGCGATTACGGTGACGGGAAAGACGATCGGAGAAGAAGCTAGTGCGGCGCGGGAGACAGCAGGGCAGGTAGTCGTACGGCCGTTAAGCGACCCTATTAGCTCCAGCGGGGGACTCGTGATCCTGAGAGGGAACCTGGCTCCGGAGGGCTGCGTCGTCAAAATTGCCGGCCACAGCATGACCTACCACAGGGGTCCAGCCAGGGTCTTCGACTCGGAAGAGCCGGCCTTTGAGGCGGTCCAGTCCGGAGTCGTGAAGAAGAGTGATGTCGTAGTCATTCGATATGAGGGACCGGTGGGCGGCCCGGGCATGCGCGAGATGCTAGGGGTCACGGCGGCCATAGTGGGGGCAGGATTGGGAGATTCGGTTGCCTTACTGACCGATGGCCGCTTCTCAGGTGCGACGCACGGCCTCATGGCCGGGCATGTCGCACCAGAAGCAGCACGAGGCGGCCCGATCGCCGCACTGGAAGACGGGGACGAAATTGTCATCGACGTCAAAGCGCGCCGGCTGGATGTCGAGTTGTCGGAGAAGGATATCGAGGCCCGGTTGGCCCGGTGGCGGCCCCCTGAGCCTCGTTACACGAGGGGAGTGATGGCCAAATACGCCAAGCTGGTTTCTTCTGCTGCCCAGGGTGCGGTCTGCATCTAGGCGACGGGACCGGTTGACCATCACAGTAGCTCACTGAGGAGGAGCAAGATGATGACCCAAAGTGCATCAGCAATTGAGAATTCGAGCGGCAACTTCCATCTGATTGATACGCTGCGCAAATGGGGGATCCGTATGTTCGCCGGGATCAACGGCGGGGGACTGGTCCATGTCACGAAGCACCTGCAACCTTATTCCGATTTATCTCAAGCGGACGATGGGATCCCACGTCTCTTCACGCTGAGTGAATACGCCGCAGGTTTCGTCCCGCTAGGGTATTACCTCGCCTCGGGAAGGATCGCTGGATGCATGACCACAACCGGGGCGGCGACAAAGCTTGGTTCGAGCGGCCTCACGGACGCAAAACTGCACAACATCCCGGCAGTATATGTCGTAGCACTCAACTCCACGCTGTCGATAGGCCTGGGACCCTTGCAGGATGTCTCCGAGTACGGGATGAACATCGTTCCCCAACTTCAGGCGGAGCTCGGTGATGGTTGCATCGTACTTGACGACATCGACAGGATGGAGGAGCAGCTCGGTCGCGCGCAGGAAGTTCTGAATAAATCAAAGCCGGTCGCGATCGCTTTCCACCCGGACATCTTGTCTCAATCTGTGGAAATCGATGTACCTAAGGTCGAGAAAGCTAGGGACTTCAGCCGAAACGACGTAGAGGCCTTCTTGGCGGAATTTCCGCAGGTGGCGAACGGCCGCCGGGTGATCATATACGTGGGTTGTGAGGCATCGCTTTGCGAAGGCATTGAGGAACTATCCACTCAGTTGTCTGAGCTGCTGGAGGCACCCACCGTGTGGTCCGTGAACGGGGCGAATTCGGTCTCAAGAGAGAATCGCTACGGATATGGGTACATCTCATTTGGCGGGAACGAGAAATCCATGGAGCTGTGGCAAAGCGTCAACGAAGATGACGTTGTGATCGCACTGGGATTTGACGCCGGTGAGTATTCGCTCAACCTGCGAGAGATCCCAGCCGGAACGGTCTGGCACTTTACGAATATGACTGAGGCATACGGCCAGAAAAATGGTGATTTCAGTCATCGGGTCACGGGAGAATACCGGCGCATTCGAGGCGACATCGGTCGCACACTGGAGGAGCTCATTCCCCGTCTCCGAGGCAACGGCCTCGATCCAAGGCCGAAGGTTGAGACGCCTGAGAATCTGAATACTCGTACCTTATCTAGAGAGGTAAGGGAGGGAGCGGTTGATTTCGTCGCCTTCTACGAAGCCATCGATCGAATGTGGCGCCCGAACAGCATGGGCATCGACGACGTGTGCGTTTCCTACAAAGATCGCCAGTATGTCACGCAGCGCCCCAATCCAAACATCAGGTTTTACACGACGCACGATGGATCGGCCATGGGTGCTGGCTACGGGTTGGGCGTCGGCGCCAAGCTTGGAAATCCCGACCAGCATACGTTTGTCTTCTCGGGAGATGGATGTTGGCGGTTGTTCGGCGGCGCTTTGGCCGAGGCAGCCAACCTCGATCTCAGGCTCTTTATCATCAACAACGGGACCTACGGCATCGTGGATAAAGGGCTGGAGGTGATCATTCCAGAGATTGAAAAACCCAGATACCACAGCGTACTCCCGAGCATAGATTTCGTGGCGGCAGCCAAGGCGCATGGTTGGGGTGGGTACTATCTCGAGCCCGATCTATCCAACCTGGAAGAGATCATGGACGCCTGTTATGAGACGCGCGGCCAATCCATCCTTGTGGATGTCCCGATGGATACGGATCAGGAAATCGGCCTGAATCCCAGGCTCTTGAACTTAACGACCGGAACTTACCTGTAATTCCTGTTGAGCCGAGGGCGTAAGGCATCGACTGGTTCCATTCGTTGAATTGGGTTCGCAGGGACGCAAGGAGGTCAGGATGTACACGGCCGAAGATGTGATGAGCAGCCCGGTGATCACGACCGAAGCTGGAGCTACTGTGGCTGAGGCGGTCCTGCTGATGCGCCAGAACGGTATCTCAAGTTTGCTCGTGATGCCGACCGCTGCCGGAGAGCCGTTCGGCATCGTCACCAAGCGGGACGTGATCTCGAAAGTCGTGGCGGCGGATCGTGATCTGAAAACGACGCAAATAGAGGAGGTCATGAGCAAGCCTGTGCTCAGCGTTCCGCTAGGATGCACGCTTCAAGAGTGTTCTCTGCTCATGGCGCGCGCGGGAGTACGGCGCTTGCCGGTGTTCGAACAGGGCCAGCCTCAGGGCATCGTGAGCGACACGGACATCTTTGCCGCGGTCGAAGAGACCGGTTGGGGGCCGCGGGCGGATGCGGCCTTGCGAAGTAGGGAGGAAGCCCGATCCCAACTGGCGGCCAAGCTCTCGGGATTGGTGCCCAATCCGGATGCTTTTGCCGAATCCATTCTCTTAGAGTTCGGAAAGTAAGGGAGATCCATGGCAACCATTTACTATGATCAAGACGCGGATCTGGGCCTGATCCAGGCAAAGAAGGTAGCCGTCATCGGCTATGGGTCGCAGGGACATGCGCATGCGCTGAACCTGCGCGACAGCCAAGTCGAGGTTCAGGTCGGATTGCGTCCGGACAGTAAGAGCCGCGCTGCGGCTGAGGCGGAAGGACTGACAGTGGACACGGTGCCCGCCGTCGCCGAGTGGGCCGACGTGATCATGATGCTGGCTCCCGATACTTCGCAGCCCGAGATATTTAAACAGCACATTGCCGCAAAAATGGATCCCTCGAAGACTTTGATGTTCAGCCATGGCTTCAACATTCGTTTTGGCACGATCGAGCCACCGGAAGAGGTGGACGTGAGCATGGTGGCGCCTAAGGCACCCGGTCACCGGGTGCGAGAGACCTTTCAGGAGGGAGAAGGCACCCCTGCGCTGCTGGCCGTCCACCAGGACGCGAGCGGCAACGCAAAGGCGCTGGCCCTCGCCTATGCCAAAGGCCTGGGAGCCACCCGCGCAGGGGTCATTGAGACCACCTTTGCAGAGGAGACGGAGACCGATTTATTCGGCGAGCAGGCGGTGCTTTGTGGTGGCGTGAGCGCGCTGGTCAAGGCCGGATTTGAAGTGCTGGTCAAGGCCGGATACCAGCCCGAAATAGCATATTTCGAGTGCCTGCACGAGCTCAAACTGATCGTGGACCTCATGTACCGCGGAGGCTTGAACTACATGCGTTACTCCATCAGCGAGACCGCCGAGCATGGAGACTACACGGGCGGTCCTCGCGTGGTCAATGAAGACACGTTAGGGGAGATGAAGCAAATGCTCAGCGAGATCCAGGACGGCACTTATGCAAACGCATGGATCGCCGAAAATGAGCGAGGTCGGCCCTGGTTCGAGGAACAACGAAAGAAGGAACAGCAGCACCCGATTGAAGAAGTCGGGGCCAAATTGCGTCAGATGATGCCGTTTCTCGATCCGGTGACGGTGAAGCCCGGGGATTGAGGGAAGGGGAGGGCAGTCGCGGAATGGACAAAGTCCGAATTTTCGACACCACGCTGCGCGATGGCGAGCAATCCCCTGGGGCAACGATGACCTCCAGCGAGAAGCTGGAGGTGGCCCGCGCACTGTATCGGTTGCGTGTAGACATTATCGAAGCTGGATTTCCCGCTGCCTCGCCCGACGATCTCAATGCGGTCCGCCGTATCGCAGAAGAGGTGGGCCAACAGGATCAGGCTCCCATCATTTGTGGCCTGGCTCGAGCTCATGCGGAAGACATCGAGGCGGCCTGGAAGGCGGTCGAGCCAGCCGCTCAACCTCGAATCCATACGTTTCTTGCAACCTCAGAGATTCACATGAAGCACAAATTGCGTATGGATCCGGAAGAAGTGATTGAGCGTGTGATCGAAATGGTCCGATACGCCTGTTCGTTATGTGAGGATGTTGAGTTTAGCCCGGAGGATGCCGGTCGAAGCGACCCCGATTTTCTGCATGTGGTCTTGGAGGAGGCCATTAAAGCGGGGGCGACGACACTCAATATTCCGGACACGGTAGGCTACACGACCCCGAAGGAGTTTGGGGGCCTGATCGCCGGCATCATAGAGCATGTACCGGGTGTTGAGGATGTGATCCTCTCCGTTCATTGCCACGACGATCTGGGACTCGCAACAGCCGATACTCTGGCCGGCCTCCAGGCCGGCGCCAGACAGGCGGAAGTCACAATCAACGGGATCGGAGAGCGAGCCGGGAACACATCGCTGGAGGAAGTGGTGATGGCCCTGCACACCCGGCGGCCGGTTTACTCACTTACAACCCGCATTGATACGACTCAAATCAGCCGAGTCAGCAAGCTCGTGAGCAATTACACAGGCATCCTGGTCCCGCCTAACAAGGCTATCGTTGGGGCCAATGCCTTTGCCCACGAAGCTGGAATACACCAGGACGGGATGCTGAAAAACGAACTTACTTACGAGATCATGCGGCCGGAGAGCGTGGGGCTAACTCAGAGCAAGTTGGTGCTCGGCAAACACTCAGGTCGGCACGCCTTCAAGGTGCGGCTAAAGGAGCTAGGCTACGAGCTTGACAACGACGAACTGGCACGCGCATTTCGGCGCTTCAAATCATTAGCGGACAAAAAGAAAGTCATCACCGACGCCGACCTGCAGGCTTTAGTTGCAGATGAGCTATACCAGCCTCCCGAAATCTTTGCCCTCGATGGGCTGCAGGTATCCTGCGGAACTATGGGTATGCCGACGGCCACTGTGCGGCTTTCTGGGCCCGAGGACACCCGGTTTGTTGAGGCCGCGATTGGGACCGGACCGGTGGACGCGGCTTTTAAGGCGATTGACGCAATCGTCGAAGCGCCCAACGTCTTGCTGGAATTTTCCGTACATTCGGTAACGGAGGGTATTGATGCACAAGGCGAGGTTACCGTTCGCATCCAGGGGGAGGATGCGCCTGTCGCACCGAACGCTCAACGCGAATCCTCCCGCCTCCGGACTTATGGCGGGTACGGAGCCGATACAGACATTATCGTGGCCAGCGCCAAAGCTTACTTGTCTGCGCTGAATAAGCTGCTCGCGGAGAACGGGGACCGCGGCGAAGTTACTACTGCAGCGCAGTTGGGCGCAGCCGCAGCAGCAGAAACTTCTGTTCCTGCCGAGGCTTCTAAATAGACACTGACTATCGATTCTTTGGCGCGCATCTCTGAGGAGTTTCTGACGGATCATGAGCCATTCCAACGACTCCCCCCGCACAATGCTCTCGAAAATTTGGAGCAATCACGTGGTGGCACAAGAGCCGGAGAGCCCGGCCGTTTTGTATATCGACTTGCATTTGATTCACGAGGTCACCTCTCCGCAGGCGTTCTCCGGATTGAGGGCGGCCGGCAGGCAGGTGCGGAGGCCGGACAAGACCTTCGCAACCATGGACCACTCGACCCCGACGCTGGCACTCGACCTAAATCTGGTGGATCAGATGGCCGCCGCGCAAGTTAGACAACTTGGGAAGAATTGTGCGGAATTCGGCGTCACGCTTTTCGATCTGGAATCCGAGCGCCGAGGCATCGTTCACATAATCGGTGCGGAACTGGGATTGACTCAACCGGGGATGATGATCGTCTGTGGAGATAGTCATACGTCGACACATGGTGCCTTTGGCGCGCTGGCCTTCGGGATCGGTACGAGCGAAGTCGAACACGTTTTGGCTACCCAGTGCTTGTTGCAGACAAAGCCGAAATCCTTCGAAGTGCGCGTGGAGGGAAGGATGGGTCTGGGGATAACCGCCAAGGACATCATCTTAGGGGTGATGGCCAAGGTCGGCGTGGATGGGGGGAACGGTCATGTGATCGAGTACACCGGTCCTGCAATTCGGGCTCTCGACATGGAACAGCGAATGACGGTTTGCAATATGACGATCGAGGCGGGGGCGCGAGCTGGGATGGTTGCACCCGACGACACTACCTTCGAGTACCTGGCCGGGCGTGAGTACGCACCCCGCGACCAAGCCTGGGATGCAGCGTTAGAAAACTGGCGCCAGGCAGCCACGGACGATGGGGCTGCGTACGATCGGACGGTCACTTTCGATGCGGGGGGACTGGAGCCGATGATCACCTATGGCACTAATCCCTCCATGGGAATGCCAATCGGCGACCGCATCCCGACGCTGGATCACTTCTCAGATGTTAATCAACGGCAATCGATTGAAAGGGCCCTGCGATATATGGACCTGAAGCCGGGGCAAAGGCTTCTGGGACATGCGATTGACGTGGTGTTCATCGGCTCCTGCACCAACTCCCGAATCACCGACCTGCGATTAGCCGCTGGTCTTCTCGACGGCCGTAAGGTAGCGGAAGGGGTCCGGATGCTGGTGGTTCCTGGATCGCAATCCGTCAAGCGACAGGCTGAGGCCGAAGGCCTGCACGAGATCTTCCGCACCGCCGGTGCAGAATGGCGCGAGGCGGGCTGCTCGATGTGCCTGGCCATGAATGGCGATGAGCTTGAAGCTGGGCAGTACGGGGTGAGTACGAGCAACCGAAACTACGAGGGCCGTCAGGGCAAAGGCGGTCGATCATTGTTGGCTTCGCCCCTTACCGCAACTGCCTCCGCCATAAGGGGAGCAATCACGGACCCTAGGACGATGATTTAGGCTGAGATGGAGAAATTCAGCAGACTTACCTCGCACCTGGTCCCACTGGCGCAACGTGACGTCGATACCGATCAGATCATCCCGGCCCGCTTTTTGAAGGTGATTGACAAAGAAGGACTCGGGGAACATCTCTTCGAAGATTGGCGGAAATTGCCGGATGGCTCACCCAATCCCGAATTCGTGTTCAATCGACCGGAGGTCCAGGGCGCCCAAATTCTGCTTGCCGGTAGCAATTTCGGCTGCGGCTCCTCCCGCGAACACGCGCCATGGGCGCTATTGGATTGGGGCGTTCGGGCCGTGATCTCAACGTCCTATGCTGACATCTTCCGCAACAACTCCATCAAGAATGGACTACTTCCCGTTATCGTCGACGCCGAAGTACATAGCGAGCTGTTCGGCATGGTGGACCGTGATCCACATGCCGAAGTTACCATCGATCTCGTTTCGCAGACGGTTTCGTTCGGAAACGGACATGCAGCGAGCTTTCCCATGGATCCCTTTGCCAAACACTCTCTCCTGGAAGGGGTTGACCAACTCGGATACCTACTCTCAATGGAAGAAAAAATATCGGCTTACGAGGCCAGCCATGACGGGTTCTAAATCGATTCAAATTTATGACACGACGCTAAGAGACGGCACTCAGAGAGAGGGGATCTCGTTGTCCTGCGATGACAAACTGCGCATCGCCTCCAAGCTGGATCGTCTGGGGGTTGCTTTCATCGAAGGAGGGTGGCCAGGTTCAAATCCCAAGGACGCCGAATTTTTTGATCGCGCCAAAGAGATGGTATGGGAGACCGCGCAGATTGCCTCCTTCGGCTCGACCCGGCGCGCCGGGATCGCGCCCGAGGAGGATCCCAACCTGAGAGCCTTGCTGGATGCCGAGACGCCCGTCTGCACGGTGGTCGGCAAGTCCTCGACCTTGCATGTGACCGAAGTGCTGAGAACCACGCGGGATCAAAATCTGTTGATGATTAGAGAAAGTGTGGCCTTCCTGAAGTCGCAGAACCGACGCGTCATCTACGACGCGGAGCACTTCTTCGATGGCTACAAGGACGATCCGACCTACGCGGTCGAGACGCTAAGAGCGGCCGTTGAAGGGGAGGCGGAGATCGTGGTGCTCTGCGACACCAACGGCGGATCCATGCCCTGGGAGGTCAAGCGGATCGTTCGTGAGGTCATTGAAGAGCTAGCTCACGCAGTGGGGATCCACACCCACAATGACTCGGAGTGCGGGGTGGCGAACAGCCTCGCCGGAGTGCAATCCGGCGCGATCCATGTCCAAGGCACCATCAACGGTTACGGGGAGCGATGCGGCAATGCGAATCTGTGCGCAATCATCCCTGATCTCGAGCTAAAGATGGGCCTCCGGTGTTTGCCCAACGGGAAACTTGGCGAGCTCTCGGAGGTCTCGCGGTTTGTGTCCGATGTAGCCAACCTGCCGCAGGATGAACATATGGCGTATGTGGGAGCCAGTGCATTCGCCCACAAAGGTGGCATCCATGTGGCCGCCATGCGCCGCAATGTGGACTCTTATCAGCACATCAACCCTGCCGAAGTGGGAAATAAGATGCGAGTTGTTGTGAGCGAGCTTTCCGGGAGAGGAAATCTATTAAGCAAGGTGGAAGAGCTCGGCCTACAGCTGGACGAAAGCGTCGACATGCCAGAAGTGCTCAATCGGCTAAAGGAGTTGGAAGCCCAAGGATTCTCATTTGAGGCTGCGGAGGCCTCCGTCGTCATGCTCCTGAAGCGTGAATCCGATGACTACATAGCCCCTTTTGAGTTGATTGACTACGCAGTGGTGGTCGAAAATCGGAGCGGTCGGGGTACATTCGCGGAGGCGACGGTCAAAGTCAACGTTGATGGAGAGGTGATTCACACCGCAGCCGAAGGAAATGGCCCGGTTAATGCGCTCGACGCCGCTCTGCGCAAGGCCCTTGCCCCGATCTACCCTGAGGTGAATTCGTTTCAACTGGTCGATTACAAAGTACGGATCGTGGATGGCCAGAATGGAACCGCGGCGACCACTCGCGTGCTCATCGATAGCCGCAACGGAAGCCAAGAATGGAGCACGGTAGGCGCCTCAACGAATATCATCGAGGCTTCCTGGCAGGCGCTGACCGACAGCATCGACTACGGGTTGGCGCTAACCAATTGAATAAACGAAGCATGGAGCTTGCCCCTGCGAGGGGTCCAGGGAGCGATTGAGGACAATAACACAGGAGGATCGGCAGCCGCCTGGAGCTGATCCGGACGAGTGCCGCCGCCGATTAGAGAATATGCGGACTTAATGGAAGCCAAAATACTATTGCTTCCGGGTGACGGTATCGGCCCGGAAGTAGTCAATGAAGGACGCAAAGTGTTGGAATCGGTGGCAGTTTCATTTGGCCACCGGTTTGAATTTGAGGAGCAGCCCATCGGAGGAGTCGCGATCGATGAGATGGGTGATCCGCTACCCGACTTCACGCTTGAGGCCTGCCGGACCGCAGCGGCCGTGCTGCTAGGCGCGGTGGGCGGTCCAAAGTGGGATGATCCAGAGGCTAAAGTCCGGCCGGAGCAGGGGCTTCTCCGTCTGCGAAAGGGCCTGGAGCTCTATGCCAACCTACGCCCGGTTCGCGTGCTTCCGGAGCTTGTTGATGTCTCTCCGCTTCGCCCGGAACTTGTAAAGGGTGTGGACATCCTTATCGTACGCGAGCTTACTGGAGGGCTTTACTTCGGCGAGCCGCGACTCCAAGAACGGGTAGATGGCCGCCGCCGAGCGGTAGACACCCTGGAATACAGTGAGCAAGAGATTCGTCGGGTCGTCAGCTTAGCCTTTCAACTTGCCGAGAGACGGCGCGGGATCCTGACCTCCGTGGACAAGGCCAATGTTCTCGATACTTCACGATTGTGGCGCCAGGTTGCTGAGGAGGAGGCCGATTCGTTCCCAAAGGTCCGGCTAGAACACCAGCTTGTAGATGCGGCGGCCATGCGACTGATTGCCAATCCCAGGCAGTTCGATGTGTTAGTTACCGAGAATATGTTTGGCGACATCCTGAGCGACGAGGCCTCCGTCTTAGTAGGTTCGCTCGGAATGTTGCCGAGCGCCTCAATCGGCGATAGCACCTTGGGCGTCTACGAACCGATCCACGGATCCGCCCCCGACATCGCGGGTAACGGCATTGCCAATCCATTGGGGACAATTCTGAGCGTGGCGATGTTGCTGCGGCATTCACTCGAGCTGGAATCCGAGGCCTGGGCAGTAGAAAGAGCGGTTGAGATGGCCATCGCAGGCGGCGCGAGGACCGCAGATCTCACCGCGAACGATTCCAAAACAACCGAAGAGATGGGTGGAGCGGTGATTGACCAGCTCAAGATCCGTTCGAAATCCAAATAAGCGCGCTAAAACGATACCGTAAACTTGATCGCGTCAGCTATTAGAGGAGCGTACATATGGGAGCAAGGGCGAAATACATCTGGATGGACGGAGAAATGGTGCCCTATGACGAGGCGACTGTCCACTTCATGGCGCCTGCCCTTCACTATGGGCTGGGGGTCTTCGAGGGGATCCGGTGTTATGAGACGGACAGCGGGCCGGCGGTCTTTCGCCTTACAGATCATCTCGAGCGCTTTCTCAATTCGATCCGCGTCTTCGGCTTGCAGGAATTTGGGTACGAGCTGGCGGCGTTGCGCGAGGCAGTTCATGCAACCATCCTGGCCAATGAATTTAGCGCCTGTTATGTGCGGCCGCTCATGTATATGGGAGAAGGGCCCCTTGGATTAAATCTTGATGATCAGCGCCCCTCTCTTGGCATCGCAGTTTGGGAGTGGGGGGCTTATCTAGGCGCGGACGCGCTGGAGAATGGTGCCAGGATGATGGTGTCCTCTTTTACTCGCCATCACCCTAATGTTTCTATGACCAAGGCCAAGATAACGGCCAATTACGCCAACTCGGTTATGGCGAAAACACTCGCTAAACGCTCGGGTTTTGACGAGGCAGTCATGTTGGATCCTCAGGGATTTGTGGCCGAATGTAGCGGGGAGAACTTGTTCCTCGTGCGCAAGGGAGTGATTTACACTCCGCCACGCGCCACAATCCTCGAGGGAGTCACCCGTGACTCTGTTATTACCTTGGCCGGGGACCTTGGATACACCGTGGTTGAGGAGCCGATATCACGCGATCAAATTTACATCGCGGATGAGGTTTTCGTCTGCGGAACCGCGGCAGAGGTCACCCCGGTTAGCGAGCTTGATTTTCGTATGATTGGCGAAGGTCGAAGGGGTCCGGCAACTCAAGCCGTGCAGCAGGCATTCTTTGACGTCGTCCGAGGCGTAGGAGAACGCTCTGCCGAGTGGCTGGATCCCGTGAAGGTGGAAGAACCTGTCGAGGCCTGATGATTGCATTTCAAGGGGAATCGGGCGCCTATAGTGAAGCCGCAGCGCTGGCGATTTACGGCGAGCATGTCGAGACACTGCCCTGCGTCAGCTTTGAAGCCGTCTTTCAATCCGTAGGTCATGGCGATGCCGACTACGGTCTCATTCCCATTGAGAACTCGCTCGCCGGTAGTATCCACCGGAACTACGATCTGCTGCTTCGAAATGATCTGAACATCACCGCGGAATATCAACATCGCATCGAGCACTGTCTTCTCGCTTTGCCGGGTGTGGAGCTGTCCGAGGTTCAGCGTGTGATGTCGCACCCACAGGCACTGGCCCAGTGTGAGCGATTTCTAGCTGGTCTCTCTGCTGTTGAGATCGTGTCAAGCTACGACACGGCTGGAAGCGCGCGGCTGATCTCAGAAGGTAAGGAAAGAGATGCCGCGGCAATTGCCTCGCAGAGAGCGGCCGAAGTCTACGGGATGCGCGTTCTTGCCGAGGGAATTGAAGACGATCCGGCCAACTTTACTCGCTTCTTGGTGCTGGGCACTGAAACTAGCGAACCCGGCGCAGAAGCCAAGACTTCCATAGTCTTCACCCTCGATAATCGCCCTGGGGCACTGTACGAAGCCTTAGCATCTTTCGCCAATCGCGGAATTGATCTAACAAAAATTGAATCGAGGCCGCTTGTGGGGAAGCCCTGGGAATACATTTTCTATCTGGATCACGCCGGATCGCCCGGCCAGGGGGAGGTAGCGGAGGCACTGGATGAACTGGAAGCCAGGGCCAGTTCCTTTCGGATCTTGGGATCCTATCCAAGGCACCGTTGGGATACGATGGAAGATGGACTTGACTCCCCGACCCCTCCTAAATCCTGACCTGGGCGAATGCCACTTGCTTGGCCGCCTGGCCAAGAAATCCCTCAAGTACTAGCAACTCTGCATTCAGCAATGCCCCGCCTGCAGCACCGCGCAGCGTGTTGTGGACCAGGGAGACCAGCCTGAAGTCGAGGACCGAGCAAGGCTGCACCCTTCCGACCGAGACCGCCATGCCGTTCTCAGCTTCGCGATCGAGGCGCGGTTGAGGGCGGTTCTCCTCTGACCGCACAATCAGCGGGTGAGCCGGTGCACTAGGCAGGCCATCCAAGCCCCGGAATGCGGATAGGGCAGTCTCTACATCCTTCACGGTAGGAACGTTTTTCAGCCCGATCGAAAGCGCCGCCAAGTGTCCATCCATCACCGGTACGCGGTTTGCCTGAGCGCTGACTTCGATATCAGCAGGCCTGATCTCATCCTCGCCAAATTCCCCAAGCAGCTTTCTTGTTTCCTGCTGGATCTTCGCTTCCTCTCCCGGAATGTGCGGAATGATGTTGTCATATTGCTCTATAGATGAAACGCCTGGAAAACCGGCACCGCTGATAGCCTGCATCGTCACCGCATGGACATTCCTCACCCCAAAGGCGTCATCCAAGGCCTTGAGCGGAAAGACGATTCCCGTCGCTGAGCAGTTCGGGCTGGTCACGATCAAACCTGACCACCCGCGATGATCTCGCTGGCGATTTATCAGCGCCAGGTGATCGGCATTGATCTCCGGTATGAGCAGGGGGATGTCAGCCCCCATGCGGTGGGCGGAGGCATTTGAACACACCATGTAGCCCTCCGCTGCCAGTCGTGGCTCAGCATCTTTGGCCACTCGGGCAGGCAGCGCTGAGAATACAAGCTGTGCGCCTTGGAGTCTCCCATCGCTGCGATTCACTTGCATCTCCCGCACCATCGGCGGAATCTCGCCCGGCAACAGCCACCTTACGGCCTCGCCGTACGCCCGTCCTTCGCTGCGCTCTGAACCGGTGACAGCTGTGATCTCAAACCATGGATGATCAGCCAGGAGGCTGACGAACCGCTGGCCAACCGTGCCTGTGGCTCCCAATACGGCCACCGGTATTTTTTCAGTCATTTGATCTCTCCACTTCTCTTCGAATTGGTAAACCGCTCCAGGACGGGTTCGACGGTCCTTATCTTTCAATAACTAATTCGTGAATGGCGCGCACTGCGTTATCGCCATCCCGATCCTGGACCACTAGCGAGATGCTGCACTCCGATGATCCCTGTGCGATGGCGACCACATTGATGCCCTGGTTTCCTGTGGCAGTGAAGACCTGGCCTGCAACGCCGGCGGTTTGCCGCATTCCACTTCCGACAACGGTCACGATCGTGATGTCGTCTTGAGACCATGCTCGGTCGATATCTCTCCGGCTGAGCGCCAGCTCGAATTCAGACTCCAGAGCTTTTACCGCTGCGGGAGCGTTTGCCCGAGGAACGGCGAAGCAGATGCTTTGCTCGGAAGAGGCCTGAGAGATAAGCAGCACGCTGGCTCCGGTGCGCGCCACAGCGTCGAATGTTCGAGCTGCGATCCCTGGAACGCCCATCATGCCCTTTCCCTCAACGGTAATCAGACTTACATTTCGCACCGCCGTAATTGCCTTGATTGCTCCGTTGCTCCTCTCAAGATCGGGAACGATCAATGTCCCGGCATGTGAAGGGTTAAATGTGTTCTTCACGCGTATGGGAATCTCGGAAGCGAGCACCGACTGGATGGTTTTGGGGTGCAGAACCTTGGCGCCAAAATAGGATAGTTCACGAACTTCCTGATAGCCCAACGCTTCAATCGTACGCGCCGAGCGTACGACCTTCGGATCGGCGGTCATCATGCCGTCTACGTCCGTCCATATCCACAGTTCATCGCTCTCCAGGCAAGCTGCGATCAATCCGGCGCTGTAATCGGATCCACCGCGCCCCAGCGTAGTAGTTACCCCTGCCGGTGTGGCTCCGATGAAACCGGTAATTACCGGCGTCTCACCGCGTTCGAGAATGGGCGCCAGGTTTTCAGCAGCCTTTCGCCTCGTAGCTTCCAGCACGGGCGCGGCATCCTGAAACCGATCGTCGGTGACGATAACGTCTGTGGCATTCACTGCTTTGGCCGGGACATCGATCTGCCGTAATGCGGCCGCCAGAAGGACGACGCTCATTTGCTCGCCCAGGCTCATTGCATGATCGAGCGCTCGCGGCCCGGCCTCGGCTAATACGCGCACGCTCTCACAGAAACCAGAGAATCCCCCTAGGAGCTCGTCGATTTCTGCAATCACTTTCTCCCTCTCCGGCTCCGCTAGTCCCTCGGCGCACCGTCGGTGAACATCCCGCAGCTCCGCGATGATCTGCAGATAGCGTTCGTCTCCGCTAGCCGCGGCGGACGTCGCGTCGTGTAACCCATCGGTGACTCCATGAATGGCCGAGGCAACTACAGCTACCCGGTCGGCGGTATGGTCTCGCGCGGCCTTGACGATTTCGGCAGATTGCAAGATTGCCTCGGCCGTACCCAAGGAAGTCCCTCCGAATTTCATGGTCAAGGTTTTCAGTCGTGTCGAACGATTCGTCATTGGCTGCTCGTATCAATAAAAGAAGCCGCTCCTGGGTTGGGAGCGGCCTGCCTATCGTTTACTTTCGATCCGTCTTCTTAGGCTAAGCGCCCTCCGTGTGCCGGGAGCTGAAAGTCATGCTCATAGTTGTTTTGGTGCCGGTTCTCTTTGCTCGCTGAGTCATCTTCTGTCTGCTTTCCTCTGGAACTTTCGATGAGAGTATCAGAAGAATCGGGCGTTTGTCAACGGTGTGTTAGATGAGGCCTACCGCTTGGAAAGCTTTTAACATATCAGGGAACACATCTCCTCCCGCGACTTGGAGCGACTTTCTCTTGCGGGAGCTCTGAGTCACAGCAATCAGCACAGGCTCGACCGCGATTCCAACGCGTGCCAAGATCGCCTGTGCGGACCGGACACTCCGCAGTCCTGCAGCTGAATCTTCAAAAGCGTAGATTTCTGCGCCTGCAAAGTCTTCCCAGATCGGATCCCTAATCTCGTCCAGCGCGAGCCCGGCAGCGGCTTGCAATGCGGCCTCGAGGGGATGGCCGGCAGCATGAAGCAAAGCCGCGAGAGTGTGGACCGCAGAGGGTTTAAGCAGCGTGTCGGGGGGCAACCCTCGCGATTCCGCCAGCCAGGCTAGTCCTCCCCGAGCCACTAGTGGTAGCTCTTCAAGGTCCACCGCGGCCAAACCCATCTCTGCCTCTGGCGCGTCCTGGGCTCGAAGTGAAGGACGAGATGGGCGATTGGTAAATACAGCCGCGTGGTGGCCTGGCTGCTCCAACCAGGCCAGCAGTTGTTCCCTCAAATCGGCAGTCAATATTGAATGGTCTAGGGAAGTCAAGTAGCCGTCAACATCCAAATGCGCCTCTAAGTCGTAGGTGTCTTGAAAGACCCTCGATCCCAGAACCAATTCCTGGAAGATTCGGTGGGTAAGGGATCTGTAGGGTTGGTGGGCCATCCGCAGAATGGTTTGCAGCGCGATCGTTTGCGACTCGGTGTAGGCAAATCCATCATTCAATAAGGAGTGCTCGGCGACAACAACAGGCGAAGTGTCGGCCGAGATCGAGCTCTCTAACGATCGAAAGAAATCCTGGAGCTGAGGTTTTGGTAGGTCGTGCATACGAGCCCGAGGCAGCGCCGGAGCAGGGGGCAGCCCGCGATCAGGATAGATCGTCCAAATACCTCGGAGCAAGAGTGCGGCGCATATGGCGGCTGAATCCCACTCGCTGGTTACGCCAACGGACTCAAACAACTCGATATCATCCTGAGTTAGGATAACGGTTCGGTAGCCCAGGGCTTTCCCTACGAGGCCCACGGTATCTTGCAATGCCCGATGGTAGGCGAGCGGCTCAAGCAGAATCCCGTCCAGGTCAAAGAGAATGACCATCATCGACCAGGTTCACCCCCCGAGATTCCGCCGCCGGCGCAATTCGTCTTCCAGGTCCTTAAGGCTTAGGTCGCGCTTTGCGAGCAAGACTAGGCAATGGTAGAAGAGGTCTGCAAGTTCTTCCACCATTCGCTGATTTCCTTCCTGCTCAGCAGCGACGATGAACTCTAATGACTCCTCCTTGATCTTCCTAAGGATTTCGCCCTCGCCCGATGCCAGTAGGTGCGCAGTGTAAGAACCCTCAGGCATAGAAGCCCGGCGGGCCTGAATGGTCTCGAACAGCCGGCTTAGCATGGATTCATTCCAGCGTCCGGTAGAAGCACGAATGCTCGCCAGTGTGGCAGGTTGCACCAGTCGGATCGACGCGAAGCAGCAGAGCATCCCCGTCGCAATCCACGTGGATCTCACGTATGTGCAGCGTGTTACCGGAGGTCTCACCCTTGCGCCATAGTTGCCCCCGGCTCCGACTCCAGAAATGGGCCTCGCCACTATGGCGACTGAGGCGCAATGCCTCGGCATTCATCCAGGCCACCATCAGCACCTCACCGCTTGCGGCCTCTTGAATGATTGCCGGAATGAGTCCCTGGTTGTCATATTTAATATCCATAGCGCACCTTAATGGCGAAAGTGTCGAACGCCAGTGAAGACCATCGCCAATCCTGCTGCATCCGCCGCTTCGATAACTGCTTGGTCTCTCCGAGAACCTCCAGGCTGCACAATAGCTGTCACCCCCAGGGCGGCCGCAGCCTCAACGCCATCGGGGAAGGGAAAGAAAGCATCCGAAGCCAAAACGGACCCCGTCGCTCTCGCAGCTGCGCGTCGACCGGCGAGGTGCACAGAGTCAATCCGATTAGGTTGGCCGCCACCGATGCCTACCGTGAGCCGGGCGTCGCCCTCCGAGCGCGCCAGGACGACGGCGTTCGACCGCACCGATTCGCAAGCCCTCCATGCAAACTGAAGATCGGACATTTCCCGCTCTGTTGGCAGACGTTGTGTGACAGTGCGCCAGGCTTGCGCCCCCGACGGGTCGCCATGATCCACGCTCTGCCGAAGCAACCCTCCCAACACGCTGCGAAATTCATCAGTGGACGACGATTCGGTGGATGGATTCCGGAGCAACCGCAGATTGGGTCGCATCTCAAGATGACGGCGGGCGTTGATATCGAAATCTGGTGCAACCAGGCATTCGACGAAAAGCTCGTCCAGAGCCTGGGCAAATCCCAGCCCGACTGGCCGATTGTGTGCGATCACGCAGCCGAATGCGGACACCGAGTCAGAAGCGATGGCCAATCGAACCGCCTCCTCGCTTGTCGGTGCACTGGCGATTCCACATGGACTGGCATGCTTGACCACCACCGCTGAAGGATCAGTGAACTGATGAACTGCTCGCCAGCCGCTGTCGCAGTCAAGCATGTTGTTGTAGGAAATCGGTCTACCTTGAATTAGTTCGCCTCCCAGCGGCCCGCCTCCGGGTGTGAAGCTGTAGTAGATCCCGGATTGGTGCGGGTTTTCACCATAACGGAGCTCAACCGCCGGATATGCGCGCAGACGTAAGATCGGGGTTCTTCCGGTGAGCTGGTCGAAATAACTCTCAATGGCCGCATCATAGGCAGCTGTGCGGGCAAATGCCTTCTGCGCCATTCGCAATCGAAAGCGTTCCGGGTCGGGCGGATCGAGCGCTGCGAGGTAGTCAGCAGGATCGCTCAGCGCGGTTACGCGAGCGAAATTTTTGGCCGCCGCGCGCAGCAAGGTCACACCGCCTATGTCGATCTGTTCAACGTTCTGCTCCAAGGTAGTGTCTGCCTGGCTTGTGACCGCCTCGAACGGATAAAGATTCACCGCCACCAGGTCGATCAATTCCCAGCCCCGCGCCTCAAGAGCAGCACGATCATCGGGGCTGTT
>JAZGCZ010000052.1:0-4959 GCA_036477195.1 Anaerolineales bacterium
GTATTGGGGCTCCACGCGGTGCTTCCGCCGATGTGGAAGCTGTCGGTGTTCCTGCGGATTGCGGATCGGATACCCGACCTGACGCTGTCCCATCGAGATTTTCGTCGATGCCCAGGTCTTCCGCTTCGGCCAATCGGATCCAGATCACATCCGAATTTTCGATCCCGGACTGGTCCAGCGTCTCATCCGGGTTGAGAAGATCGCCCGCCTCTGATAGAAGCTCGTACGCCAGTATCTGCTTACCCGAAGAATCGGGCCATCCGAGGACCTTTAGGATTTCGGGAATCAGTTCACTTATCGGCTGGTCAGAAGGGGCTTCGATTGTGACTTCTTCGAGACTGTGCTCGGCGCGCAAACTGATAAAGCGGCGCCTGGTAGCCCGATTGTTCCTTTGGGATAAATCTGTCTTAGCCATCCTGGGATTTATGGCCTAGTTTCTAATCGCAAGGCCGCCAGATCGTCTCGATCCGTTCTAGTACGTCGATACATTCAGATAGGTCATCACCCTGGAAGGTAGCATAGCATTCGGCGCGGTCCAAGCCAATCCTTGGTGCTGGCCATCTAACTCAGCGCCTCGCACGTCAATACTCAATTCCGGTTGGTATTTCGGTCAGGTATATGGCATTTGAACCCGACGGACCTCCCTTGGTGAACGCGATAAACAAGCCCTGTGGCGACCAGGTCGGATAGGCCAAATCGGGGATCCGCTCCTCCCCAAAAATGGAAACTGAACCTGAACCGTCAGAGTTGGTGATCAACAGCTTGTTCGGCCCGAACTCGGAATCCTCCTTGGCAGCGTATGCCAACATCGATCCGTCGTGCGACCATGCAGGATAGCACCCCAGCGATATGAGCGGTTGAAATCCGTTATCTGAGCCGATGGACAGGCTATTGATGTCTGTGCATCGAACATGGTTGGAGCTGTCGCCATGAAGCAAGACTTTATGGTTGGGTGACAGCGCATACGGCCCTTCACTCAATTCATCAATCGAGCTCTCCACGCGGAATTCTCCCGTCTCGAGCGAGAACCAGCCCAGGGAGAACCCGCTGCTTCCATCGCTTCGGATCATGAGGGCTTCTGACCCATCTGGCCCCAGGCCGATCGCGGTCCCTATCAGTGGGATCTCGTCGAAAGTTGCCTTACTTGGCGTGTACGCGAGATATCGATATTGATCATCAAAGCCTTCACCATCCTGTTGCGGTAATTGTTCGCGCACATAAAGCACAAGTTTGTCTCCACTTGGAGCCCAAAATACTGGGTAGCCCGTCATCTGATTTGACGACAGTTGGCTGAAATCGACCGTCTGCAGGATACCATCCGTTGGCTCGATCAACACGGTCTCTTCATTTTGAAAACAGCGCGGCTCCGAATTCAGAACCGGGCAACGAGTAGCGGCGATGAGATCGCCTGCGGGCGACCACATGAGGTCCCGGAAGTACGCATACTCATGAGAGAGCTGGCGAACACCTGAGATGGGAAATGGGGCCGGCGTAGGCGGAGATGACGACAGACTCGTGCAGGCCGCCAATGTGATGGACAGCAGAAGGCTTAATAGGCCAGCGTGAGACGTTGGGCGACCAAATCTGGTCGCGCTCTGTCGTTTCCTCCGACGCACGCATTTGCTTCTAGCGTAATAGCTTCCCCCGATATTCATCTACGCTCAGCCATTCACGCGGAGCAGAAGGCGATCGGAACCCTAGGGCCACCCATCGACCCTTTGAATCGCTTGCGAGCCGAAACTAAAACGAAGCATCGGCCTGATATGCATCTGAGTTCCACTCAACGGCTTCCTCCAAGGCAGCTGGGTACACCTCATCAAGCGAGAACACCTTCAACTCGGCCGGATCAGGAGGCCGCCTTGCATTCAACACCGAATTAATGATGAAAACCACAGCGGCGATGATGATGAGTGACAGAACGAAGAGAACTCGAAATCTCGCCTCCCTTACATAGCGCGCCCTCTGAAATCTCTTGACCCAATCCACCAGATCCTATTCGGAGTCGAAAAGGTAGGCTTCTAGGACCTCGGCGTTTGGCATCTTGAGTAGCTCCTCCATAAGCGCTTCATCCCATACTGTGGGCAAGTCTTTGTGGTGATCGGCCCACGTGATTGCCCTCTGATATTCTTGCGCATGGCCTGTCTGAAGCGCATCAAGAAAGGCGGGTTCGTAATTGGTAAAATGCTCAGGGGACATCCCGAGGACTTGGATAAACCTCGAGTTAGCTGGCCGTAGGCCATTGGCGATAATGATGAGACCGAGCAAGTTGTAGCTCGAAACGGGGCGAGCTGAGACCGCGTCAAGCATCGAGTCTTCGCGATAGGTGGATTTAAGCAGTTCGCCTGTTATGGCGTCGATTTCCATTTTAATGTGCGGCCCGACAAACGGAATAAGGTAATCGGCCTGCCAAACAATTGGCCCAGTCTCACTAACATCATCTTGATAGCGCAAGAATAGAGTTTGGGGCCAGAGCATCGAATCGCCGCGGTCCAGAGTAAAGTCATGGCCTCCATTTGCTAGGCTGATTTCAAGCGCTTGGGAGGAATCGATATTCAACTCCATCAGATTTATAGGATCCCCAAGTGCCCGGTCGATGTTGCTGAATTCCCCAGTGCTAGCCGCATACTTAAGTCCCTCGGAATCCTTGATGACGGAGACATTGAGCCACGACTGCGGTGATGATGCGGATCGGAAGCCCAATGCAGCCCAGGATTGCTCGGCGGCGCCGACAGGACGAAAGTCGAAGTCGGCCGCTGAAAGTCTGGCGTCGGATCTCCATTGGACGGCCTCTGCAAGAGCGCCTGGATAGATTTCTTCCAAGGACAGGACCTCGAAATCATTCGACTCCGTGGCAGGGTTACCGACAATGAACGTATTCAGGCCCAAGGCCAAAATACCTATCCCTACGATGGAGAGCACGATCAGCACCTTTGTTCTCACTGTCCTTCGACCCTATCCTCTACCCTCGCTGAATTGCCTTAATCCCGTCACGACGGCCCCTTGAAACCTTGAAAAGGTGCACCAACGCAACATAAAGCAGGTTGGCTTGTACAGTATGTCGGAGTTGGCCGGCATCCACGGAAACTAACTCCACTTCCATGATGCTCGATAAGCCATGTATTGAGGAAAATACACTTGGATGCCCAGCCAATACAGCACCCGAACATAAGGCAGTGCTGTTCTTCATCTACCGGCAAACCTTTTGATTCTGGGCACCAAAACTATATCGGGCCGTGGTTCGGCGACGGAGAGAGGCCCATGAGGTCCGTTTCGGTCAGGCCCTATTCACTTAGTGTGGTTTCCAGCAGTTCACCTGTTTCAGCATTGATTAGGATCGAAAGGGTCGGTCCGATGCCAATCGGATATGAGTAGATCGCCCGCCAGATCACCGGACCGGTTTTGTTGACATGGTCGAGGTAGTGTAGGTACAGGTCTTGAGGCCAGAACATCGATTCGCCACGCTCGCGAATGAAGTCGCTCCCACCGTTAGAACTGCCGATTTCGAGGGCTTCTTGGGGTTTGACGAGCAACTGGTCCGGGGTAATGGGAGCTCCAAGTGGCCGATCACTCTCAAACGTGCCGGGGCTCAACTTATACACCAGCCCTTCGGAATTCTCTGAAACAATAATGTTGAGCCACGCAAGCGGCGAAGAAGGCGATCGAAATCCGAGGCCGGCCCAGCGGCCCCTGGAATCGCTTGCGGGCCTAAACGTAAGAGTAGCGTCGACCAGCTGTGCATCCGATCTCCACTCAATGGCCTTCGCCAAGGCGCCCGCAAAGACCTCTTCAAGAGAAAATACCTTAAACTCGATCGGATCAGCAGCTGGCTCAGTGTTCAACACTGAGTTTGGCACGCAGGCCTCCACAGCGATCGCGGCGAGCGAGAGAACAAAGAGAACCCGAATCTGCGTCAGAAGAGCAGCCTTATGTCAGAAGGATCTTTTTTTTTGGGCTTGCCGGTGAAATCATTTCGGTTCGCCAGACTGTCAATACCACCCTGGTTGAAACCCACCATATGCTGTAGAACGTCTCATGGTAAGACTAGAGAGAATTAATCTTGATGCTTGATCTCGATGATCTCACCCGTATTGGCATTGATAAAGATCCTAAGATCTGGGCTCGCAAAAGGCATCCCAAAATCCACGCGCCAAAGGATTGGTCCAGTTTCGTTGAACGTATCTTCGTATTGGAGGAAGAGATCCTGCGGCCAAAACATTGAATCGCCATGTTTTCGTATAACGTCCCAACCGCCGTTTGCCAGGCTAAGTTCCAGCGCGTCCTCACCGCCAAATGCCAGTTGATCCAGATCGATGGGCTCACCGATCGGCCGACCGTCGCGCTCAAAAATCCCCGCTTCTGTTTTGATTTCCAACTCCCCATCGGGCTCGCTAATAAATACACCCAGCCATTCTTGGGGGGATGCTCCAGATCGAAATGACAAAGCAGCCCACCTGCCTTGTGAGCTGCTGGCAGGTAGAAACGATAGATGAGCAGACCTCAATTGAGCATCCGATTTCCACTCAGTAGCAGCATCTAAGGCCTGCGGATAGATTTGGTCTAGCCAAAAGGCCTTGAACTCGAGGTCATCCCCTTCGGCAGCACTTCTCTGCAAAGAACTGATGAGCATTGGAATTATCAGGATGGCGGCAAGTACAAAGAGTATCAGGAGTCGGAGCCCGGCTTCTTTTCGATCTCTAATTCGCTGAAATCTCTTGACCTTCTCGCCCACGTTCTATTCCGAGCCTGCGCCACCCACTTCAAGCAAACCCTCAAGCATCGTTTTCTCGGCCGCACTAATAGTCTCCTCATTCATTTCGAACCATTCCGCCGCACTGAGAACCTCAAAATGATATTCACTCTTAAGAGCATCGAGGAACGCGGGTTCGTAGTTTGGGATGTGCTCAGGCGTCATGCCGACTAGCTTGACGAACTGCTGATTTTCCGGCGAACGCGCATTCA
>JAZGCZ010000053.1:0-8991 GCA_036477195.1 Anaerolineales bacterium
CCTGAGCTAGAGCCCGCTGATTATACTCTGGCGCCCTTTTGGACGAAATCGTACTCTGGGGGGGATGGGTTCAGGAAAAATCTCCTAGCCTTGCCCCACCGGAAAGCCCCGACTGACCTTCGCTATCGCAAGATTTCACCGATTCAGCAGGCCCAAAATATTCCCAGAGCTAGAAGGATTATTGAGGGAACGGCAATCCAATGTTTCTATTCTGTGGCTTTTCTAGAGAGATATGCGAGGGTGCGCCTCTGTCAAGGCTTCCAACCCCCCGCCAGAACTCGAACATTCTCCACCGTCATAACGACTTCCGGATCCAGCGCTCGTATTTCCTTTCGAACCCGATTCTCCTGACGCCTTCGGATGTAGGTGAAGATCATGTCGATAGTGCCGTCACGCCCACGAGCGGGGACTTCCGTGGCGCCTCTGCCCGCCTCTCGCAGGGCTGACGCAATCGCCTGGCCTCGGGAGGGGCTATAGATGCGGACCAGGCTGTTTGCAGGGAGAAGTTGGCGCTCCAACGTCAGTCCCAAGACCGTGCCGGTTGCAAACCCTGCTGCATAGGCGACGATGCTTAAGGGCTGCGTGAGATTGGCCAAGAGCCCGGCCGCTCCCATGATGAAAAGGATTGACGCGAAAAAGCCGAAGAACCAGGCCACCGCTCGCTGCCCACGGACGATAGCGAGCATGCGCAAGGTTGCCAGGGTCAAGTCAGCCGCTCGCAGCGAGAACAAAAGTATGAGCACTCCCGCCGGAGTCAGGGCCAACCAATCAATCTGTGGAAAAGGGATATTCATCGGGATTTGAAATCGAAACGCTCTGGCCCGCAATGCGGCAGCCAGGCTTTTAGAGGGGCCAAAGCAAGGTAACTTGGTTCACTCATCGAGAATCGACCTAAGCGCGCCAAAAGCCGCGGTGAAGTGGTCTTACATCCGAGAGGGTCACAAACGCATCCGGGTCAGCCTGAAGAACCTCGCGCCTCACGGGATCAATATCGCGACGGCGCACGCTGGTGGTCAGGATTGAAACGGCTCCGTCTTTTCCCTTGCCGGAAAGCTCCGTAACCGCGTAACCGGCGCTCCGCACTGCGCTCGCAATTGCCTCGCCATGTTGCCGGCTGATCACCCGCAAATGGCTGTGCCCGATGGCCAGTCGTTCTTCGATTCGCATCCCGACCACATTGCCGGTGGCGAATCCGGCCGCGTATGCTAATACGTTGAACAAGTTGTCTAAGTGGCTCAAAACGCTGGCGACCGCGATCACCCATAAGGCGGACTGCATGAACCCTACTGCCCACGCCTGAGGTCGTCGACCTCGCACGACAAACAGCACGCGTAGCGTATCCAGAGACATATCGGTTACGCGGATGAGAAAGATCAGGATGGGGAGCAAGGCGACTGGAATGAAATCAAGCATTGGGAGATTCCTATTTCATCGGGCGGGGCCGTAAGAACGATCGGGTCTCGAAGGTGATTAAGCCTGGAGCGGGATTCCCTCGAAGAGATCTCGTTCGATGCGGCCGTTGGTGACCGGAGGATCGGCGCGCATGAAAGTTTCAACTGTGCCGGAACGTAGCAGGCGAAGCAACACGCCCGCCGCTCCCTGAGTGGAAGGGCCCATATCAAGTTGGCTGGCGTGACAGGACATGGCTTCTTCTTTGATTCCCGCGACTTGGCGATAGTTGACCCTGGCATTTACCGGAAACCGGGTTTTGAATATCTTAGTGAGGTCGATATCCTCATTGCGGCCCCATTTGCGAGGATCTCGACCGGCCAAACGTAAGAGGGCGAGAATGGGCTTGACGAATCGAAATGAAAAGGTCGCGAAATACAATTTCTGTGGCTCGAAGGCTGAACCCACGTCGGGAAATTGCTGTGCATCGGATGAGGACTCATAAGCTTTCACCGTTGCAGTATGAATGGCGATGTGATCCGGGTGGCCATAGCCCCCAACAGGATCAAAGGTGATCACTACCTCTGGCCGCAATCGCCGGATGTATCCGACGAGCGCAGCCACGACCTTGTCCTGGGGCGCCCGAGCCAGGGATTCTGGATGTTCATTGTCCTCTGTCCCAACCATGCCCGAATCGCGGTAATCGAGGAAATGTACCTCTTCGAGACCCAGCCGCTCAGCCGCGCATAGCAATTCATCGACTCGAAGATCGGCGATGCTCGAGTAACCCTCCATGAATTCGGGCGCCACCGTCCCCACCTCTCCGCGGGTAGCGCAAACCAAATGTACCTTCACGCCCCGCTTCGCGTAGAGCGCCAGCGTTCCGCCGAGACCAAAGGTCTCGTCATCTGGATGGGCAAGGACAACTAGCATCGTCTGAGATCTCAATTCAAATCCTCAAAAAAGCGGCGCCAATATACCATATCAAGCATCGCCGACGATCTGTACCACCAGGCGCCGGCTCCGCTCCCGAACATCGAAGTCAATAAAGAGAATTTGCTGCCAAGTGCCCAGGGTTAGCTGTCCATCAAGGATGGGTACCGTGAGCGAGGGGCCCAGAAGCGCAGCACGAAGATGAGAGTGCCCGTTGCCATCGTGCCATCGAAGATTGTGCTTGTACTCCCGATCCTCTGGAGCAATTTCATCCAGTGCTCTACGAAGATCGTGCAAGGCGCCCGATTCAAACTCGATGGTCGTGAGAGCGCTGGTTGAAGAAGACGTAAATACCGTAACCAGCCCAGATTGCACGCCGGAGGCATGCACTCGATCTTGCACTTGAGGGGTCAGGTCATGAGTATCGGCGTGACCACGGGTCTGCAGTTCAATTGCGCTGGAATTGACCATGTCTTCTCCCTATCCTGAAATGAGCGAGCTGACGGTAATTTGGTTGGGGATTAAGCCTGTTCGACCTGGCTAACAGTTTTCAGGTCTTCCTGAGTCCGAGTGAGGGACTTACCTGCGGACTTAGCCAGGTATTGGGCCTTGTCCGCGCGCGCGAGGATATCTTCGATCACGTCGTCTTCTTCGCCGATCTGACCCACCCCTACAGAGAGAGTTAATGAGGGAAGTGAAGGACTCAGCTGACTGCCGTAGGCAGCGAGGGCCTTTCGTAATTTCTCTGCAACGTGTTCGGCGCCTGCCAGATCAGTCTCAGGCAGCAGGACCGCGAACTCGTCCCCACCGATGCGCGCGATCAGATCTGTGCCACGCAGCACAGCCTGCATCGAGCGTGCCGATCCGCGCAGAATCTCGTCCCCGAAGAGATGTCCAAATTGATCATTGATGGCTTTAAATCCGTCCATGTCGATGTACAGGAGGCAGAACGGGCGCCGATAGCGCTGAGCACGCGCAAATTCGTTCTCCAGCTGCTCGAAGAGATGGCGTCGATTGGATAGACCAGTCAATGGGTCGGTGTGGGCGAGTTTCGCCATTTGGTCCGCTTGCTGGTGCAGGTTGGAGAGCGATTTCTGGATTTGTTCTGAAAGGGAATTTGAGATCAAGGCCGTAGAGAGGGCGACTACCGCAAATACCAAGATGTAGACAAGCAGCGAAGATTGACTAACAAAGGACGGGGCCGATCCTGCGCCCTCGGCAAAGACTACCGCTCCAGTATTAGCCGCGACGCTCCCGAAGGCAAAGACAAACGGGGCCCACCCACCAATTACGGCTCCTGACACCAATATGGGAAGAAAAAAGGCGGCACTGATGAATACGAGATACTCTGGCACCAGAAACGCGCTCGCAGTTACGAAAAAGAACCAGGATAGCGAGATCGCGTATCCCGCCAAATTGAGCGAACCCTTTCGCAATAGCCACAGAGCGAGTGCGCCAGCTCCTGCCAAGAAGGCAATTCCTGCCAGGTCGATTGCAATCTCACCCTGCGGATTGAGCGAGCTGAATAACAGCAGGCCCACTACCCAGAGGCCTAGCAATGCGAACTGGGTGGAGACAATGGATCGGGCCAGGTTGGTCCGGGAAGCCCTTAAATCCGGGTCGATTCGAGGCAATAAGTGAGCTTGAAGTAGATCTTTGAACCGGAAAAATCGGTCAGGAGTCGTTTGCTGCATCAGGGCTGAATGCTCCGAGGATATTGTACCCAGAGTCCACGAACAACACTTCCCCGGTGACATTTCGCGCCCAATCCGACGTCAGCCACACGGCAGAGTTGCCGACATCTTCCGGCGAAATCTGGCGCCGCAAGGGTGCAATCTTAGGAAACTCCTTATACATGCGCTTGAATCCGCCCACGCCGGCTGCGGAGAGTGTCCGCACGGGTCCGGGTGAAATTGCATTCACTCGAATTCCTCTCGGACCAAGATCGGCTGCCAGATAGCGAGTAGTGGATTCCAAGGCGGCCTTGGCCACTGCCATGACGTTGTAATTCGGAAAGACCTTTTCCGAGGCATAATAAGTCAGCGTAATCATCGCGCCGCCTTCCGGCATCAGCGGAATGCTGGCACGAGCCAAAGCCAGAAACGAATAAACGCTGATATCCATCGCCACCCGAAATCCTTCTCGCGTCGTCTTGTGAAAGTCGCCCTCCAGCTCTTCTCGTCCGGCGAAGGCAATAGCGTGCACCAAGATGTCGATCATTCCCAGCTCATCGGCGGCCTTGCTAAATACCGCCTCGATTTCACTATCCTTGGTAACGTCGCACTTCTCCACAAAGCTTGAACCAACCGATTCTGCCAGCGGCCGGACCCGGTGCTCCAATGCATCAACTGCATAGGAGAATGCCAGCTCGGCGCCCTGCTCGTGCATGGCTTTAGCTATGCCCCATGCGATCGAGTGATCGTTTGCCACGCCAAAGATCAGTGCGCGCTTACCTTCCAACAGTTTCATGCGAAATCCTCCTCCGCCAACAGCGCTTCATAGTGCCCCCGGTCGACACGAAATCTCCAGGGGATACTTTTCCACGGCTCCGGCACCGAATTTAACCCCATACGGGGCCCAGTAGTGACACTCTGAACCGTGGGTCTTGTTTCAATAAATAATTGAGATTCCGGATGGCATAAGTCCCGCCCGTTCCAGGCGCGATCGATATTCAAAGCCTGGCAGACTTTGGCGGGTCCGTCTGTGAATTGAGAGGGGTCGTGTGCATCGCGTTTCGCCTCATTCCGCCAGGGCGCAGTACCGTGCACTCCGCGAGATCGCCGCCAGGCGGAACGACGTTCCTGCATTTGCGGCACACCTTCGACAGGGAGAATGGCTCGCAGAAGCACTGCCGCTGGGCGACCGGCTTCCTCCGTTACAAAGTTGAGCATCCAGTGCATTCCGTAGGTGAAGTACACGTAGGCATGACCCGGCGGGCCCCACATTATTTCGTTCCTCTTGGTAACCCCTGAGCTAGCATGGCAGCCCTTATCTTCTTGGCCAATGTATGCCTCAGCTTCAATAATCAAGCCCGAGAGGCGCGTGCCATCTGATTCCAGCTTTATGAGGCGCTGGCCTAGCAATCCTCGGCAAACTTCGAGGGTGGGGCGATTGAAATCACCTCTATTGAATCGAGGGGAACTATTCAACCGGCGCAGGCTGGAATCGAGGATCCTGAGCAACCATCCGCTCAAGGCCTTCATGCAAGCTAACGACCGGACGATACCCCAGTTTCTTCTGCGCACGAGTGATATCGGCGCACATGCGCGAGGAGCCGGGGTCTTGATCTTCCTTGAAAATCCATTCGCCGCTGCTGCCCGCCGTCTCCAGCGCCTCCTGCGCCAACTCGCGGATGGAGGTCTCAACACCGCTGCCGATGTTGATAATGGACTTGTCGATCGTGGGAGCCGTAGCGGCCGATACCATGGCTTCGATTGCGTCTGTAACGAAGACGAAATCGCGGGTTTGCTGTCCCTTTCCGTGTATGACCAACGTTCCGCCCCTCACCGTACGCCGTAAAAAGTTGGGAACGACCGGCGGGTGGGCGGCGGGGAGAGGTTGACCGGGTCCGTAAACGTTGAACACCCGAAGGGCCACCGTCTCAATGCCCCAAAGCGCTCCAATGGTGCGCACATAATATTCAGCGGAGAGTTTCGAGACCGCGTAAGGGGATTGCGGCCGGGGCTGCGAATCTTCAGTGAGCGGCTGGCTTCCTTGATCGCCGTAGACCGCACCTGACGAAATTAAAACCACCCGTTCAACGCCAACATCTCGCATAGCCTCCATGACGCTTACGGTGCCGCCAACATTGACCGCGTTGTACTCACGGGGATACAGCACCGATTCAGGAACAGAAACTCTTGCTGCCAGATGGTAGATGCAATCAACATCCTGAAGCAAGGTCCAGAGCTTGGGGCGGTCTACTACGTCTCCTCGAGTAAAAAGGACGTCCGGATCCAGGCGGCCGGGATCGCCCGCAGAGAGATCATCCAGGCCTCGGACCTGGTGACCTTCCCTTGCGAGTCGATTGGCGAGTGCTGAACCAAGGAAACCGGCGGCGCCGGTGACGAGGAAATTCATGATTTTCTGGCCATAAAACTGGCTTTGTAAAGGGGCGGGACCCATAGGGTCCCGCCGCGGGATTATAGCATAGCGGCTTGAGCGGCTCCCTGAGCAGTGTTTGGTGGGAGCTTAAGGCGCGTTTAACAACCACTGATAAACTGACGCGCATGAGATTACTGGTACGAGCACGCACTTTCGGGATATTGATTGTCGTGCTGATGGCTTTTTCGATCCTGCTGACGGCGAGCGCCGCGCGGGTCCTCGATCGCAGAGATCAGGTGCAGCGATTCACGCGCCAGCTCGAGTTTGACTACTTGAGCTGGACCGCCCGAGCACTGGGCAAGAAATTGAGTCAGTTCGGACTTGGCGCATCCGCATTTCTGTCGGAAGAGGATCGCAACCAGGTAGTGATGGATTATCTCGAGCTCGTACGAGAGGCGGGTCGGCTCAGCGGAGAGCTTGCGAGCGTTCTGTCCGACCCGAATCTTCCAAATCCCGAGCTCACCGCACAGCCAATTTCGGAGGAACTGCAGTTAGTGCGGAAGCGCCTTGGAGATCTGAAGCCATTAGCTGAAACCGTACTGCAGGAAAATGTGGCGGTTGTCCTGGAGGAGCAAGGCCTCGGTGTGGGTGGGACGCCGTTTCCTCCGGTCGCATTTCAGTTTTCCGAACTGCCAGTCGCGCTCATCGTTTCCCCGCGCGACGCCATCCAGCAGGATGCTAATCTGCATCTCGATCCCGGCATGAATCTGCAGGATCAGATCGACCTGGAGTCCCAAGTTGAGGACGAGCTGGACGTTTCCGCGCTGGTAGTGGGTATTGGTGGGCTTTCAACTTATCCAACCATGATTCAGGAATCCACCTCGATTCAATGGCTCGCAGAAACCATTGTTCACGAGTGGACCCACCATTACCTCGCGTTTCGCCCACTGGGTCTTCAATACGAACAATCACCTGAAACGCGGACAATTAATGAGACGGTTGCCGGAATTGTCGGACGAGAAATCGGCCGAGAAGTACTTGCCCGCTATTACCCAGAGTTCCTGCCTGATCCCGCTCCTGAACCTGAGCCCTCCTCCGCTATCGGCCCAACTCCGGAGCCACCGGCGTTTGACTTCAGAGCCGAAATGCGCGAAACACGGCTTCGGGTGGATGAGCTGCTGGCAGAGGGAAGCATCGAAGAGGCCGAAGAATATATGGAAACCCGACGCCAGATCTTCTGGGATCATGGACACCGAGATATCCGGCGCATCAATCAAGCTTATTTCGCCTTTTATGGAGCCTACGCGGACAGCCCACGTGGAGAAGCCGGAGAAGATCCAATTGGGGAGGCCGTGCGAGCGGTATGGGATCAGACTCAGGACCCGGTGGAATTCCTACGGAAGATGGCCTGGGTCACGACCTTAGAAGGGGTTCAGGCCCTCTTGGACGCCTAGCCTCGCGCCTGTTATCAATCTTCCGGGCACGCAGTCAAGTGCAGGTATTGCCGGCATTCGTCACCTGTAAGACCTCTAGATAACCGGGAACGGGCCAGGTCCATGAGCTCCTCGAGCGAAGCGACGAAGACCCGAATCAATCCGTCATTTCCAGCGGCTACCACGTGGCGCCCATCCGGGCTGAAGTCAACACCTTCCATGGGGAATGCTCTATCAGTCAGCGTTGACAGCTCATCGCCAGAATTGATATCCCACAGCCTGACCGTGCCGTCGAAGCTGGAAGAGGCAAGAATGTTTCCGGTTGGATTGAAGGCTACACCGGTCACGTTGCCTTCGTGACCCACCAGGGGATGTAGATACAGATACCGAGGATCTTCTGCTGGCTTTTCCTCGATACGAAAGACATGTGCCAGACTGTCGAAGCCGGCCACGGCTTGAAATCGGCCATCAAAGCTTAATTCTGCATCCCACAGCGTGGCATCGCAAACCAGTGTAGAGCTATCGTAGACAATGCGTACCTCGCTCGGATCCCCGGCGGTCTCAATATTCCAGGAATAATAAATACCTTCCTGGCCATACGAGTAGATGTGGCCGCCATCCAAGCTGAACACCAACTCCATGATCGAATCATCGTTGATTGACTGGAAGGTATTCAGCCGCTGGCCCGTGGTCGTGTCCCATAGATAGACGAAGCCTCCATCCCCGCCTGCGGCTAGCTTGGAGCCATCCGGGTTGAAGGTGACTGCCGTAAGAGCCGAGCCATCTCCGATCAGGGTCGCTACTTCGCGCCCCGAGTCGACATCCCAGATCGAGACGCCTCCCATCTGATTCGCCGCGGCTACCTTCTCATCGTCCGGGCTGAAAGCGGGAAAATGCACCCAATCTGTCAAGGTCGGCAGGCTGTGCTGTAGCTCGCCAGTGGCCGCATCCCACACTCTGAGGGTTCCATCCTGTCCAGTGCTGGCTAATCTTCTTCCGTCCGTACTGTAGATAGCGTCATAGACCTTGCCTTCGTGGGCGGCTATAGTCAGAAGCTCGCGGTTGCCATTGAGGCTCACATCCCAGACGCTGGTACTACTAGGGCCGCGGCCAACTGCCATTTTCTGACCGTCGGGGCTGAGCGATACGAAATTGGTCCCACCGGCTTGTCCCAGGAACCGCATCGTCTGTG
>JAZGCZ010000054.1:0-26769 GCA_036477195.1 Anaerolineales bacterium
GCGGCATTTGGCTTCTTAAGCAAGCTTGAATTCAACGCGGTGACCTGCTATTGTAGGGTTTCGGGGTCAACCCTGTGAGACGCGGAATACGGTCTCGGGAGCGACCCCGTGGTCGTCTGGCCAGGATTCTTGTCGTGTGCGAGGCTGGGCCCGATCGCCACTATGTTCAATATGGACAAGGCCAGTCCGTTTAAGGCTTCGGCTCGAGCGCTATCTGCGTTCGTCTTGATAGCGCTGCCGATCATCACGGTTACCGGCCAAATCGCACGCTTACCATACTCACATCCAGAACTTCAACAAATCACCTTCTCGCCCCAACTGACTCCTGTCAATTTCACTGTTACCCCTCAGTCCACGGCTATTGCCCCCCTAGGGGCACAAGTAGTAGCGCCCCAAGACGCAGGGACCGGGGAAGTCGGCGATGAGCTAGATATTAGTGGAGGGGACTGGGTCGTCGGTTACGACCTTGTACAAACTCCCGACGGACCGCAGTGGCACCTCTGGTTGAACGGCGAAGTCATTATCGTTGAGCCCGACGACCCTGCTGTCACTTCCTTGATTACTGCGTTCATGATCTCGGCCGACAATCGAGCGAGGGCAGATGCCGACCTAGCTTCAGCCGGTTCTACCCAAAACCTGGCCCTCGCAGGTGCGGGGGCCGGCGCAGTAAGCCTTGCAGGAGGATCGGTTACGGCAGCAGTTGGCTGTGCCGGGGTTCCATTCACATTTTGGGCTGCCGGCGGCACTGGTTGGGCATGTGCGGGAGGAATAGTAGCGGCTGTAGGTGGTCTGGGCGCACTGGTCGGCTCTGTTGTCCAAATATTTCAATCCGAAAGCGACAAGGATGACGCGGCAGCCAGGTATGATACTGCCAACACGTCCGCTGAAAATTTATTTGGAGTGCTCAAGGACTCCCCTTAGGAGGTAGGAAAAGATGGTTGGGATGTTGCAGGTGGCGCGACGCACCTTGAAATGGGCATTTGTACAAGGCACTATCTTGCTAGGCTTCAGTGCTTTGAATCCCTTTTCCAGTACGAATCTGGTAGTTCGCGCCTTCATGCTGATTGTTACGATAATTCTTGCCGCTGGTTTGATTCCAAATTCCTATCTTCATCGGTTTGCAGCAAGTAAATTCGATGCGCGGCCAGAACGAGGCTTTGGCATTATGATGCTGGTCTCGATTATTAGCCCGTTCTTCATGCTGATCGTTTCGATTCTCGCTATCTCAACAAATCTTGACAACTTAGAGCTGATCGACCAACTCGGGACTCCATTCATTGATCCCCAGTCGGCCACATACATCATCATCCAATTCGCCATCCTCGGGTTTATCTCTTTGGCCGCATTGGCCTGGAACTCGCTCGACTTAATCCGATCTCGCGGTACAGCTCAAGCCGCTTAGGCCGCTATGCTCTTTCGGGTAAGCGCATCGGTTCATGTACGCGACCACTTGAGATTTCACCCGAGCAGATCGTCAAGGTCAAATCCTCCTGCACGGGCCAATTCCTAAAGCGGCACCTCACGGCAGACAAAGCAGCCTAGCAACATTCAGATTTCCATTATTCCCAAGCCTTGACGATCGTGAGGGTTTGGGGTCAATGGTTGCAGATATGTTGACGGACCAAGCCAAGAGTGCTCTGGAGCGAAGACTATTTCGCCTGAGCCGCTTTGAGGAGGGTGAGCCGGTCGCCGGGAGCTACGAGTACAGCATCGCGCGTTAGGACCTACTCGAACCGCAGCGCATCGATGGGATTGAACGCAGCCGCGCGCGTTGAAGCCTACTCGTACCGCAGCGCGTCAATAGGATTCAGTGCCGCGGCGCGCGTGGCAGGGTAAATTCCGAAAAACAACCCTACCAACGCCGAAAACCCTGTGGCAAGCGCTACGGCCTGCAGCGAGAGCGTTGGATTTAGGTCCGAGGCCAACAGGCCGATACCGAGCGTTCCGAGCAATCCCACCACGACTCCGATTGCTCCGCCAGCTACCGCCAGCACAACGCTCTCGATCAGGAACTGATTACGGATATCTCGCTTGCGAGCGCCGACCGCCTTTCGCAAACCGATCTCACGCGTGCGCTCCGTGACGGACACCAGCATAATATTCATGATCCCGATTCCGCCAACGAGCAGCGAAATGGCGGCAATCGCACCCAGGAAGATCGTGATGATCCCTAATATGTCTCCGGCTGAAGCGACGATTTCGGCCTGGCTGATGACGGTGAAATCGTCATCATCTCCCGGCATGATCCCGTGCCGCTGTCGTAGCACACCCTCGATTTGCTCCGCCGCTTGACTGGTTCGATCCTCACTCACGGCCTGCGCGTAAATCACAGATATGTGGAAATCGCCCCGACTTCCGCGTGAGGGAAATACGCGGGTTTGGGCAGTGGAAAGCGGGATATAGACGACGTTGTCTTCGTTTGCGAAGGCGGATCCTCCTCTGGCTTCGAGAATCCCGACCACCCGGAACGGCAAATCGCCGATTCGGATCTGCTCGTCGATTGGGAGCGCATTCTCGGGAAACAGTTCATCTACCACCTGCGGTCCGATTACGGCCACGCGCGATTCGGCCACTTGGTCGCCTTCATCGAAAAATCTTCCCGCGCTGAGCCCTGCGTTCCTCAGCGCTGCGTAATTCGGGCTTACTCCCGCGATCGATAAGAATGCTTCCTCGGCACGGCTGCTCACCACGTCCGAACCAGTGATTTCGAGCGCAATCGCCGCCACATCGGGTGCTAAAAATGGATCGAGCAACGCGCTTGCATCGCCGTTGGTCAATCCCTTCCCCGATGGTGCCGACCCTGGGCCGCGCTGAGTCTCGAAGGTGCCAGGCGCGACAAACAGTAGATTGGAGCCAATGCTCCTAAACTGATCGGTGATAAAACCTTGGACCGCATTGCCCGCAGACATCAGCGTGACGACCGCCCCAACGCCAATGATGATTCCCAGCATCGTGAGCCCCGATCGCATTTTGTTGGACGAGAGCGCCCGGAGAGCTACAACCGCGCTTTCCAACATGCCCATCGTCAGGCAACCTCCCCTTCCAGATCCATCTCGGAAGGCCGCTCAGCCTCCCCGGCTACCAGAGGAAGTTGAACGCGTTCATCGGCCACGATGTGCCCGTCCTGTAGGCGAAGCACACGATCCGTATGCCGCGCGATAAATGGATCGTGCGTAACCAGCAGGACCGTGATCCCCTCTTCTCGATTGAGGCCCTGCAGAATCTCCATAATCTCGATACCCGACTTGCTGTCCAAGTTCCCAGTCGGTTCGTCGGCAAAAATAATGGCCGGATCATTGACCAGCGCCCGTGCGATCGCCACCCGCTGTTGCTGACCCCCCGAGAGCTCATTGGGATGGTGATCCATCCGATCGGCCAACCCGACGATTTCCAGTGCATGCTCTGCTCGCCCGCGCCGTTCGCCATTTGGCACGCCGGCATATAGCATGGGAAGTTCACAGTTGGCGAGTGCAGTTGTACGTGCCAGCAGATTAAAGGTCTGAAATACGAATCCGAGACGTCGGCTGCGGATGCGCGCCAGCTGGTCGTCATTCAGCTGCCCGACCTCTTCCCCCTCAAGCAAGTAGCTGCCCGAATCAGGGGTGTCCAGGCAACCGAGCAAATTCATGAGAGTTGACTTTCCGGAACCGGAAGGGCCCATCACAGCCAGCAGACCTCCAGCTTCGATCTCGAACGAGACCCCGCGAAGCGCCCTGACTTCTACCTGGCCCAGCAAGTAAGTGCGGGTGAGGTCCTTAACGTCTATTATGGGTCCGTTGGGACTAGCCACCACCGAAGAATAAGCCTCCGTTGCCGCGCGTCCGCTCCTCGATCGTTGCGCTGATGGTTTCGCCAGGTTCGAGCCCTGAAAGCACTTCGCTCACCGTGTCGTTGCGTAACCCAAGCACAAGCACCCTGCGTTCACGATTTTCTCCATCGCCCGCAAATACGATGATCTCCCCGGTCTCCGGATCGAATCCCAGAGCCCAATTTGGTATCAGCACCGCATCTTCCTCATCAGCAACGAGGATGCTCAATCCAGCGGTCATTCCTACCCGGACCCGTTCATCAAGGGAATCCAGCTCAACGCGTACCGGATATTGTGTGCTGGTCGACCCAATTTCTGGCGTCAGATCTATGCCGGCAACCGAACCCATCAGCACCAGGTTCGGAAGGGCATCCAAGGTGATCTCGACCGTCTGACCGATGACCACGTCACTGACATCGAGCTCATCCACACTGGTATCGATATGCAGCGAGCTCAGGTCGGCGACTACGATCTCAACTTCTCCCGGAACGATGCTGTCCCCCACACCGTGGTTCACTGACATTACGGTCCCGTCGATAGGCGATATCAGGCGCGCCTGATCGACAACCGCCTGCGCTGCGCGTAGTCGGGCTTCAGCGGATTTGACAGCGTTTGATTCAGGCCCGTCCCTTAGATCTGTTAGATCTTCCTCCGCCTGGAGCAAGCTGGCTTGAGCCACAGCAACTTCCGAATCCAGGATCGCTTGCTGGATTTCGGTAGGGTGGCCGGTGTACCAATTCAAATTGCGCAGCGCGGAATCTCTGTCCGCGCGGGCTGCCACTAAGTTGGTGAGTGCCGTGGCCTTGGCCGGATCATCAGAAGGTCGGCCGGAGAGGGCATCGTATGCCGCTTCGGCCTGATCCACGTTGGCCTTCGCAAGCGTCAGGCGAGCCTCCGCTCCGCGGATGGTGTCAGAATTCGCGCGCATGCCTTCTTGCTGGCTGTTCCATTTGTATTCCGCAGCTCTAACATCGTCCCTAGCTTGCGCCAGTGCCATCACCGCTTGTGCAATTAGCTGTTCGGTAGGGTCTTCCATTAAATCATCCAGAGCCTGCCGAGCTATGATTAAGTCGGCCTCCGCTCCAAGCAGGTCTGGGTCCAGTGAGCCTGGGTCGAGTGAAGCCAAGACTTGCCCAGACTGGACGGTCTGACCGACCTCAGCCGCAAGTTCGCTGAGGGTGCCGGAGGTCTTAAAGGAGAGCGCCGCCTGCGCACGCGGTTCCACCTTTCCTGTCCCAGTGACCCAGACCTGTAACGGTCCGGTTTCTATCGTGGCCGTGCGCTCCGCGGCGGCCTCGGGCTCGGAGCCGGGTCGGATCAGCAAGAATCCGACGATCAGGATTCCGACGATCAGTATGGGTATCCAGATTCTCCATCTCATAATCTGTTCCTTGAATAGCCCTGCGTGTGGGCCATTTCCGATTTGCTGCAGGCAGATTTTATCGTGAACCGCTTCACAATGGCCTAAGAAATCTGTTAGACGGCCACCGGAGATCATGCATTCATACGCTAGGATATATTATTCTCTGCTTTGGAACTCTAGACATGGCCCAAGAGTTCGATCGAGCGCAACTGGAAGAACTCACCGAGTTTGTAAAGACTGAGGCGCTTCGCCTTGGATTCTCCCGGGTGGGGATCACTACCCCTGACCCTCCTCCACACATCGAAGTTTACGAGAGTTGGTTGAACGAGGGGCGCCACGGTGAAATGGCCTATCTAGGGACCGAACGTGCACGACACCGGAGGGCCGATCCACAGGAAATTCTGCCGGAATGCGCATCGATTCTGGTTGTGGCGGCAAACTATCTCCCACATGGGTTCAAGGGCAAGGGCGTTGCAGTGGGCGACGATTGCAAAGGCAGAGTCGCCGCATACGCCGTGGGCGACGATTACCACGACGTGCTTACAGATCGGCTGAAGCAGTTGGTGTCGGGGCTTGAGGCGCGGCTCGGGCGGGAGATCAAGAGCCGCTATTACACCGATACTGGACCGCTCCTCGAACGTGAGCTCGCGCAGCGTGCCGGATTGGGATGGATCGGCAAGAACACCTGCTTGATCAGCCCAGAACACGGCTCCTACTTCTTCCTGGCCGAAGTGCTTCTTGACTTGCCTTTAGAGCCAGACCAGCCGATCAAGACCGATCATTGCGGCGAATGCACGCTATGCATCGAGGCTTGCCCCACGAGCTGCATCCTTCCTGACCGCACCTTGGACGCAACTCGCTGTATTTCCTACCTTACGATCGAACTGAAGGGCACCATTCCCTTGGAGCTCCGACCATTGACACAGGATTGGGTATTTGGGTGCGACATCTGCCAGCAGGTCTGTCCTTGGAATCTCCGCTTCGCCGAGCCCACAACGGATCATGCCTTCCAAACTCGCGCGTTTTTACAGGAGCCTAGCCCAGGAGATTTTCTTCAGCTCTCCCCCGAAAATTATCGGGAGGAGCTCAGCAAGAGTCCCCTCAAGCGCGCCAAGCGCGCAGGGCTGCTGCGTAACGCGGCTGTCGCGGCAGGGAACTCAGGGGATCGCTCCAGCGTTCCCGCTCTGGTGAGCCTGCTCGCTGAGGAGGGTGACCCCATTCCCCGCGCTCACGCCGCTTGGGCATTGGGCCGGCTGGGGGAGATCGAGGCGTTACGAGCTGCTTTGGATTCTGAACAGGACCCGGAGGTATTGGCTGAGATTCGGCTCGCTCTTGATGGCCTGGAAGGCTAAGGTCTCGGGCTGGGGGTTGCCGTAAAGGGGCTCGGTGTGTCGGTTGGAACCGGCGTCACGATATTGACTTGAATAAGCAGCTTCAAGCCCACGAAGAGCACCTCGGCCGGGTCCAAATCATTGGCCTCGGAAATCGCCTCCACGGTGCTGTTGAAACGCCCTGCGATCGCCAGAAGGCTGTCACCCGATCTGACAACATATTCGATCGTCGTGCCCGGCACCAGAGTCTCCGGCAGCGGCGTTTCAGTTGGGAGATCGCTCTCCGGATCCGGAATAATCAGCTGCGATCCAACTCCGATGTTGCTCGGGTCTACGAGGTTATTGGCCGCGATCAGCTGATCGATCGTCACCCCAAATTGATCCGCAATCGAGGCCAGCGAATCGCCCTCTTCAACTACATAGGCGATAGGACCTGTTGGAGTGGGCGTTTCTGAGGGCTCGGGCGTCAGCGAGGGCTCCAGCGTAGCCGTTGGAGGCTGAGGAGTGCTGGTGGGCTCTGGAGTTTCAGTAACGGAGCGTAAGAATGCGGGAAGTGCGGGGGGGCTGTCACCTGTAAACCATATGACTACTAAGAACAAGCCCACAACCAAGAGTACAACGGCCAAAGCACCCAGCAGGAACGGAACCATCCGCTCGCGCCTTCGCCGATAGGCGTTGATAACTTCCGCCGCGGACCGGTCATCCTCCGTCATCCATTGTCCTCCAGCGCGGCCATTGTACCTGAAACGCTAAAAGCTAAGGCGGTGCCCCTAGGGCAAAGAAACCCAAAACCTCACCTAGCACGGCGGCCCACGTCTCATTTGAGTGGTCTCCCACAGCTATTTTGAACACGTGTTCTACCCCGGCATCGACTAAAGCCTGGCTCAGGCGCTTTGTTTCGACAGCCGCCCAATCTTCATCGCCCGCCAACAGAAAAATATTCCGAGGAAGTAATTCCGAATCGGCCACGATATTGAAGGGGTCATAAGGGGGGCGAGCGCTGTTGACCGCTAACGCAGGGCTAAGAGCGACTACAGCGGTGAATTCCATGGGGTTTCGAAACGCGGCCTCGAGCGCCCAAACGCCTCCGCGTGAAATTCCTGCCAGCGCTCTCGCCGAAGGGTCACTGCGGTAATTGCCTTCAATATGAGGTATCAAGCCCTCAAGCAGCTCCATTTCATAGGATCCCGGGCCCCCATCCGAGCCTCGAAACAAAGGATCGGGCTGCAGCGGCATAACCATAATAAAGGGAGGCCAGTCCCCACCTCCAATTCCATCGTTTGCGATCTCAATTGCTCCCAATTCCTGCCAGTGCTCCTGGTCGTAGGGGTAACCGTGGAGCAGGTAAATGGTCGGATAGTATTTTTCTTGGACGTCGTAACACGGCGGCAAATAAATGCTATAGGGGATGTCCTCAGCAACGGCGAGGCCACGGTACACACCGGGCTGGAATGATCCGGCCGTATCGGTGCATACGGCGATAGGAACCGCCGTGGGAAGCTCCACTGCGGGCTCGATTGGCGTGGGAGTAGGTATGGGGATGGAACTGGGCGATACCAAGGAGAGCGGGGTCGGGTCCGGTGCCCTCTGAATACAGCTGGCAGAGCCGATGGCCAGCAAAGCAGCGGTCAGAATCCTCCCAAAACGGATGCTTTGTAGGTAGCTCAAAGTGGGTCCAGTATAATGTCGCTCGTGCTGTACCACATTTGGACCGCTGGCTGTCAGATGAACGTGGCCGACTCTCAGCGTGTCGCATCGGAACTTGAACGGCTGGGTTATCGTCCGACCCCGGTAGCCGAGCAAGCGGACGTGGTGGTGCTCAACACCTGTGTCGTACGCCAAAGCGCTGAGGATCGAGCACACGGGCGGCTAACCTCCCTGAAACCGTTCAAGGAGCAGCGGCCCGATATGGTGCTCAATTTGATGGGCTGCATGGTGGGGGTAAAGGGCAGCGACGAGCTCCGACGGCAATATCCTTATGTGGACGTCTTTTCTCCTCCCTCCGACCCCAATCCACTTGTCGAACACTTGATTCAGTCAGAGGCGCATGCGATTGAGACGCAGGACACCTCCGATCGGTTCGCGATGATGGATGGAGGCTTCAGGCTCCCAGTTCACGAACAGGGGCAGCTCATCTCCGCGCATGTACCAGTGGTATATGGTTGCTCGCATGCCTGTACTTTTTGCATTATCCCATTTCGCAGAGGAATTGAGCGCAGTCGGGATATAGGCGAGATCGTGGCGGAGGTGCGCGCACTTGCCGCGCAGGGGGTTCGCGAAGTGACCCTATTGGGCCAAATCGTAGACCGCTTCGGAATGGACCTCCAAAATAGCACAGACCTCACCGATCTACTGCGCCAGGTTCACGAAATTGACGGCATCAAGCGGATACGGTTTCTAACCTCCCATCCTAATTGGATGACAGATGACCTGCTCGACGCGGTTCAAGAGCTCAGCAAAGTGTGCCCGCATATCGAGGTGCCGGTGCAGGCTGGCGACGACGAAGTGCTAGAGAGGATGCGCCGAGGATATACCGCGGACGAATATCGAAGATTGATCGATCGGATCCGCAAACGCCTTCCGGACGGCTCGATCGCCACCGACATCATCGTGGGATTTCCCAATGAGACAGAAACGCAATATATGCGCACCTACGATCTGCTGCGAGAACTCAAGTTGGATGTGGCTCATCTGGCACGATATTCGCCACGGCCTCGAACCGTCTCTTCACGGCGAATGGCCGACGACGTTCCTGAAGATGAAAAGATGCGTAGATTCCAGCAACTGGAGGATCTTCAGGAAAGCGTCTCGTCAGAGATCAACGCTTCATACTTGGAGCGCGAGGTCGAAGTGCTGGTGGAAAAGAAACGTCGAGGCCAATGGATGGGCCGTACCGACACCAATAAACTTGTGTTTTTCCAGACGGAGGCTAACCTCCGCGGCGAACTGGTCAGGGTCAAGATAGAGCATACTGGCCCGTGGAGCTTGCGCGGAACACTGGTTAGCGAAAGCGAGCAACAAAACCTCGTACCAATCCCAGTCTTGAATTGATGACCTCAGCTCAGCTCGGAGGATCATTCCAGATGTCAAAGTTGGCGCCCGTTCTTATTCTGTCATGTTTCATGCTCGTAGCCTGCAATTATCCGGGTTTACAGGAGCAGACCGAACAGGATGGTCTGGCGACTTCAGCAGCTGAAACCGTCGCAGCCCAACTCACGCGGGTTTTTGCTACCCAGCCGGTCCTTGAGGTCACCGAGACCCAGGCACTCGCTCCGATCGCCACCGCAACGGTTGAACTACAACCCCCCGAATCGCCCACTCCCGACTGCATGAACAAAGTGAGTTTCGTTCAGGACGTCACCATTCCTGACGATACGAACATCCCTGCCGGAGACACGTTCGACAAGGTCTGGAAGCTACGCAATGAAGGCACCTGTACCTGGACCACCGATTATGACGTCGTGTTCGACGGCGGGAACATCATGGCGGGCCCGCCATCTGCCCCCCTTCCGAGCACGGTGCCTCCAGGCGGCACGGTGGATGTGGAGATCAGCCTGACCGCTCCCGGCTCCGATGGCACGCATCGCGGAGACTGGAAACTCCGGTCGCCTGATGGGGTTCCCTTTGGGCTCGGTGGTGATGGTGAGACACCATTCTTTGTCCAGATAGTTGTGGGCGCCCAGGCAGCGGAGGTGGTATACGACTTTATTGCGAATTTCTGCGACGCCATCTGGCGCACAGGTGCCGGTGAATTATCGTGCCCAGGCAGTGATTCTCCCCCCGACGTGGAGGGTTTTGTCGTGAAGCTCAATACCCCAAGGCTGGAAGGTGGCCGGACCGAAAATGAACCGGCGCTCTTGACTCACCCACAATTGATCAATAACGGCGTGATAAGTGGCAGATATCCTGCCTTTGATGTTGAAGACGGTGACGAGTTCCACGCAGTTATCGGTTGTTTGTTTGACGCCATTGCATGTGACATGACGATGCAGCTCAACTATCGAGAGAATGGTGGCGACCTAAAGCTGCTGAGAGATTGGGACGAGACCTATGACGGCGAGTTCAGAATCGTTGAGGTCGATCTCTCATCGCTGGCTGGCAGCTCAGTTGAGTTCGTGCTCGCGGTGCAATCGAACGGTGCGTTTAATGATGATTGGGCATTCTGGCTCGCTCCCAGAATCATAGGAACACCAAGGTGACAGAGGCAGACCGCCTCTATTTGATCGACGGCCACGCGTTGGCATACCGGGCGTATTTTGCATTGACACGCGGTGGAGATCCTGCGCGTTGGATGACGAACTCAGGGGAGCCGACTGCTGGCACGTACGGATTTACGTCGGTAATTCTTCGATTACTTGAGCAGGAATCGCCCGAGTACTTGGCGGTCTCATTTGACGTCGGCAAAACCTTCCGCGATGAGATATTCGCCGACTACAAGGGAACCCGCGAGAAGATGCCAGACGATCTCCGCTTACAAATCAAGCGCATCCGCGAAGTTGTGGCAGCGTTCGGGATCCCAATCCTGGAAGCGGAAGGCTTTGAGGCGGACGATGTGCTAGGCACGGTTGCCAAGCGCGTGGGAGCGGACGGCGTTCAGGTCATCATTCTGACAGGAGATCGAGACTTGCTTCAGCTTGTAGATGAGCAAGTCGCTATCCGGCTTGCCGGGCAGAAGTTATCCGAGGCGATCGATTATGGCCCGAAGGAAGTGAGGGAAAAATACCAGCTTGAGCCCTCTCAACTGGTAGATCTCAAGGCGATGGTGGGCGATAAGAGCGACAACATCCCAGGAGTAGCAGGCGTGGGCGAAAAGACCGCCACCTCCCTGCTGCAGGACTACGATGATTTAGAGGGCATTTACGCTCACCTAGAAGAGATCCCACCTCGGTTCTCGAACAAGCTGGAGGCGGGCCGGGAGGACGCGGAATTAAGCCGTAAGCTGGGCGAAATTGTGACGGACGTGCCGCTTGATTTCGATCTCGAGAGCTGCCGGGCACAGGGATATGACCGCGATCGGATTGTGGCGATATTTCGAGAGCTGGAATTTCGAACCTTAATGGACAGGCTTGCAAAGCAGGTGGGCGACGAGGGCGAGCTCTATGTCAGCGAAGCAAAGGTAGCCCCTGAAACAGAGACCATCATCGTTGATACCCCAGAGGCGCTCGAAGCTCTCGTGAAACGCCTTAACAAGGCCAAGGCGATCGCCTTCGACGTCGAGACCACTGCCCCGGATGCCGTGAAATCCGACCTAGTGGGTATTTCGCTGGCCATTGAGCCAGGGCAGGGCTACTACCTACCGGTCGGTCACGTGCCCGATCTCTCCGGATCGCCGCAGCTCGAGCTCGACACCGTTATCGAGGCGCTGCAAAAGCCGCTGACCGATCCGAAAATTGAAAAGGTTGGACACAATCTCAAGTTTGACTACACACTCCTGGCACGCAATGGCCTGGCAGCGGGGCCGCTGGTGTTCGACACCATGATGGCGGAGTGGCTTGTGCACCCCTCTTCGCGAAATCTTGGGTTGAAATCGCTTGCCTGGGTGCGGCTGGGTATTGAGATGACATCCATCGACCAGCTGATCGGTACCGGCCGTAAGCAGAAGACCATGGCTGAAGTACCCATCGCCGATGCAGCACCTTATGCCGCGACCGACGCCGAAATTTGCCTCAGGCTTCGCCCCATTTTGGAGAAAGAGCTGAAGGAACGCGGGCAGCAGGCGCTATTCGGAGATCTGGAAATGCCTCTGATACGCATTCTGGCCGCGATGGAAATGACCGGTATCGGGTTGGATACTGAGTTCCTCGCGGGTCTCTCGGATGAGCTGGCCGAGCGGTTAGGCACGATTGAAGCCGAACTGTTTGATATGGTGGGTCACTCATTCAACGTGAACTCGACCCAGCAGCTCTCGGAGGTACTGTATGAGGAGCTGGCCCTGAAGCCGCCTGATGGCACTCGAAGAACTGCCTCTGGCAAGTTTTCTACCGCTGCGGATGTCCTGAGCTCGCTGAAAGAGGAACATGAGGCGGTAGCGCTTGTGCTTGAGCATAGAGAGATCGCGAAACTGAAATCAACGTACGCTGATTCACTTCCAGAGCAAATCAATCCGGAGTCCGGGAGAGTTCACACCTCATACAATCAGACCGGCGCGATCACGGGGCGTATTGCCTCCTCTAATCCGAACCTGCAGAATATTCCCATTCGTACCGAGCTAGGACGTCAGATACGACGAGCCTTTGTTGCCTCACGCGCGCACACGTTGCTCGCCGTGGATTATTCACAGATCGAGCTTCGGGTCGTGGCCCATGTGGCGAACGACAAGACGATGATCAAGGCCTTCAATGAAAATCAGGATATTCACTCCATTACCGCAGCGGCGGTATTTGGCGCTGATCTAAACAACGTCACACCGGAACAACGGCGCAGGGCGAAGGCAGTCAACTTCGGCTTGATCTACGGGATGAGCCCTTTCGGATTGACACGTGCCACGGATATGACGCTCGCCGAGGCCGAGGATTTTGTGGATGCATATTTCGAGAATTTCCCGGGTGTACGAGGTTACATAGAAGATGTTCGAGAGATGGCTGCAGAGCAAGGCTACACTGAGACTTTGCTCGGCCGCCGACGTTATTTCCCCCAACTATCTAAGGAGGGCCAGCCTAGCCCGGCCCAAGTACGTGCCCGCGCAGAACGAGAAGCCGTAAATTCACCCATCCAAGGAAGTGCTGCAGACATCATTAAGCTTGCAATGATTGCGCTTCCGGGCGCTTTGGAGGAAGCTGGGCTAGGCGCAGACATGCTGCTTCAGGTGCATGACGAACTCGTTTTCGAAGTTCCCATAAAAGAGTTGAAGGCAACAGCACAAGTCGTTCAAGAGGTCATGCAAAGCGCTTACAAGTTGAAAGTCCCGCTCATGACCGATGCCAAGTCAGGCCCAAATTGGGAGCAGATGAAGCCTCTCTAGAGCCAGGGTTCAGCGGCCGCCTTGGCCCATACCGGGAACAGATGAAGCCCTTCCAGAGTTAGGGTTCAGGCGAGCGCCTTGGCCCATACTGGGAACAGACGAAGCCCTTACAGAGTTAGGGTTCAGGCGAGCGCACTGTGACCAGAGGATGCCTTTCAAGAGCTAGCTGTGCTGCCTTTCGCTCCAGCGCTCACGACCCGAACAGTGGGATTTTTCCCCCTGTGCTAGAATCGCCAGCCCTATGGCAGGACGCGAAGACCTCTTTAACGAATCCATGCGACTGGGCCACTCAGCGGCCTGGGATCTGCAATGGAACCGCTCCATCGAGTTTTATCGCAAGGCGCTGGCGGAGTTCCCCAATAACTCGAACGCACTAAACAGTTTGGCACTGGCTCTGCTCGAAACGAGTCAGCTCGATGAGGCCCTTACGGCCTATCAAACGGCGTCCAAGTCCACTCCGGATGATCCCATCCCCGTTGAAAAGTCTGCCGAGATATATGAGCGATTGGGGAAAATTGAAGAATCCGTCCAGGCTCGTGAGGATGCGGCAGACATGTATATCCGACGCAAAGACGCTGGCAAAGCCGTTGACAATTGGCGTCACATTGCTCGCCTGGACCCCGAGAACCTAGCAGCTCGATCACGCCTCGCCCTTACGTACGAGCGCCTTGGACGAACCCGAGATTCCGCATTGGAGTATCTCTCCGTAGCCTCCATCTTGCAAAAGAGCGGAAAGACCGACCGTGCCAAAGAGGCCGTCCAACGTTCGCTGGCAATCCTTCCTGGAGATTCAGAAGCCGCACAATTTTTAAGATTGCTGAATCAAGGCAAGGATCTGCCAGCCCCCACCCAGCCTCGGGGCGGGACTGCACCGTTGCGTATGGCACAGGTGCAGGAATTCCTTCGCGACGAAGGCGAAGATCCGATCCAAGAAGACGAACAGCTCAAGGATCCTGAGACCGCGGCTCAAGGTGAGGCCCTCACGATTCTGGCTGGGATCCTATTTGAGGAGCCCCAGGACGACAGTAAAGATAAGGGCCTGGGGATGTCGGACATCACCAGCGGCCACACCGGTGAGCTAAAGGCCTCCACTGCAATCTACCGCTATCTGGCTGAAGCCATTGATTTGCAAACCCGTGGTCATACGGAGCAAGCGATCAAGGAATTCAAGCGTGCCATGGATAGCGGCTTGGATCACCCGGCCGCACACTACAACGTTGGCATTCTTTATAAGGAAGTTGGGAACGCGGACGAGGCGCGCAAGCAATTAATCGCCTCCCTAGGTCACCCAGAATTAGCACTGGGTTCAAATCTGGCGCTGGGTAGGCTGGCAAATGATAAGGGCGATATGCCCGAAGCAGCGAGATACCTCCTGCAGGCCCTGAAACTCGCGGATGGCCTGACCGTTGAATCGGGCCAGTCCAGCGATCTGAATCAATACTACGAGACGCTACTAGCCACTGAGACAGAGGGAGACAAGAAGGAGCTCAAGAGGATTGTTGACAACACTTTAGAGTTTCTCACCGGTCCGGAGTGGCTTCACCGGCTCAAAGAAGCCCGAGAGGAGCTTGAAAAGGAGGCCGACGGGGGTGGCGTTGTACCTATCGCTGAGATGCTCGCGGTCGGCGACACCGATCTGGTAATGCGGTCTATGAAGCGCATCGACCGATTGATGGATCAGGGATTGTACGCCTCAGCATTGGAAGAGGCTCTCCTGGCCCTCGACTATGCTCCCACATATCTCACGCTTCACCGCCGCATGGCGGATGTTCAGATTGCCTCGGGTCGAACCGAGGCCGGCTACGAGAAACTCTCCATGATCGCGGAGACACACAGAGTGCGAGGAGAGAGCGCGCAGGCCGCAGATGTATATATGAAGATATTGCAGCATTCGCCGGTGGATCTTCCCGCCCGGACAAAGCTAATCGATCTGCTGGTCCAGCAAGATCGAGGCGACGAGGCTCTAAATCAGTCCCTTTCACTGGCTGAGATTTACAAGGACATGGCCGAGATTGATCTGGCTCGCAAAACACTGGCCAATTCGCTTCGCCTGTCCCAGCAGATGTCGACCGGAAACGGCTGGCCGCTGCGCATCCTGCACATGATGGGCGATATCGACCTTTCCCGGCTCGACCAGCGGAGGGCGCTGCGGGTATACGAACAGATACGCACAATCGATCCTAGCGACGACAAGGCCCGAGTGAGCCTCATCGATCTCAATTTGCGCATCGGTCAGGAAGATCAGGCCGCCAAGGAGCTAGACAGCTACCTTGAGTTTTTGGTCGATTCCGGCCGCGGTGCGGAGGCACTGAACCTGCTCGAAGAAATGGCTCGCGAACATCCCGGGCGACAAGCGCTTCATGCGCGGCTTGCCGAAGCTTACAAAGCCGCCGGGCGTACCGCGGATGCCATCGCACAATATGACGCCCTAGGAGAAATCCAGCTGGATGCCGGCCAGAAAGACGACGCCATCCGAAGCATCCAGGCCATCGTCGACCTGAGCCCGCCAGATGCGGAGGGCTATGATGAGCTGCTTAAGAACCTGAAAGATAACCGGTAACCAAAGGTCACTACTAACCAAGGGTCACAAGTAACCAAGGGTCACAAGTAACTCACCCCTCCGTACTAGCCTTCCTCAGCGCGGCTGACTGCCACTTCCTGGGTTTAAAACTTTAGAGAGTCCGTCCCTAATGCGGGTTTTATGCGAGATATCGCACAATGTGGGATGATTGAGCGCGTAGAGATAAATGAACAACCTAGCTGACGAAATCTCTTTTTTCTTACAACGCGTGTCGCCGCTCGCCATCCTGGATCTACTGCTCATAAGTGCAGTCTTCTTCTTCGTGATCAGTTTGCTGCGCGGTACCCGAGCGGTAGTGCTGTTAAGAGGGATGGTGCTGCTGATCATTGTGATGGCCCTCCTGACCGGCCTGCTGCCGCTTCCGGGCTTTCAGTCGCTCCTGAGCGCTACACTCCCCGCTCTGCTATTCGTAATCCCGGTTGTTTTTGCTCCGGAAATCCGGCGGGCCTTTGAGCGGGTGGGACGCGCCGGATCTTTCTTTAGCCTGTACTCAGAGCCGGCAGAGGCCGAGCGGACCGTAAATCTGATCGTGAGCGCGAGTCAGCGCCTATCCGAAATTCAGCATGGAGCCCTCATAACCATCGAGCGAGAGGATCGGCTTGACGAGTACATTGAGACAGGCGTCGCCCTGGATGCCGCGCTCTCGATAGAGTTGTTGCTTCAGATCTTTTATGTCAACACCCCTTTGCATGATGGGGCCGTGATCCTGCGCGACGATCGCGTGGCGGCCGCTTCGGTGGTGATGCCTCTGTCCATGGGCGGAACGCTGTCGCGTGCGGCCGAACGGAAGCTCGGGCTGAGACACCGCGCCGCGCTAGGTATCAGCGAGGTGAGCGACGCAGTATCTGTTGTGGTCTCCGAGGAGACCGGCGATATCTCCATCACCCACAATGGGCGAATGATTCGAAGGCTGGATCGCAGCCGGTTGCGCAATATCCTCATCGCCTTTTATCGTCCGAGACGAATGAGTGGTCTTCCAAATTGGCTTAGCCGCTGGTTGGTGAGAGCCAATCGGGCTGAGGCAATTGGTGACTGACGATGCTGCGCTGGCTCTGGACTAATCTCGGCTCACTTTTGCTTGCCTTTGTTCTGGCGTTAGCGGTGTGGATTGTTGCGCTGACTAACGCTGACCCCTCCGAAATCCGCGAGCTGGGTCCAATTCCGATCGAGTACACAGGCCTCCGTCAAAGTCTGCTTGTCGTCGGCGAACGTCCTCCCACCGCCGGAAACGCTACCGTACGCGCTCCCTTATCGGTCTGGGAACAGATCGGGATTCAGAGCGTCACCATGGCGGTCCATCTAGAGGGCCTGGAAGAAGGCACACATGAGCTGGCGGTCGAGACCAGGGTAGATGTTCAACCCGCTCAAGTCTCTCAGTGGGATCCGGGATCAATCTCTCTCACCCTCGAGCGCGCGGCCACAGCCAGCCTGGACATCGAGGTGGTTGCTGTCGGGGAACCGCAGCTCGGCTATCGAAGGACCTCTGTATCCGCTTCTCCTGAGAAGGCTGTAATTCTGGGGCCGCTCTCGCAGGTTGATCAAGTGGTTTCCGTCATTGCGACGGTCAATGTTCTCGAGCGACGGGAGGATTTCGAGGTGGAGGTGCCGCTCGCTGCGGTTGACGGCGACGGGAATATCATCGAGAGCGTTGAACTTGAACCCGAAACGACACGAGTGAATGTCGCGATCGAGCCTCGCGAGCGATTCCGTTTGGTATCCGTTGTTCCCAATTTGGAGGGAGAAGAGCAGCTTGCCGACGCTGGCTATCGACTGACTGATGTTTCCGTTACCCCTGAAGTGATAACGGTCTTCTCATCCGATCCGACCGCCTTGCAAGGGCTTCCCGGGTTCGTGCTAACCTCACCCTTCAATCTCAGCGGCGCAACCGCCGATATTGAACGACGCCTCTCCTTGGATTTGCCGAACGGGGTCTCACCCGTCGAAGATCAAGGAGTATTGGTAAAGGTCAGTATCTCACCAGTTGAGGGGACCATTACGGTCAATCGTTTGGTGGAAATTCGCGGGCTAACGAATGGGCTGTACGCCGCTCTATCGCCTGAAGCAGTTGAAATTATCTTGAACGGTCCGCTTCCCACGCTCAATTCGCTCCAGCTTGAGGACGTGCGAGTCATAGTGGATCTGCTTGACCTGGGGGTTGGCGTTCATCAGGTCCCACCACTGATCATCATCGCACCAACAGATGTGGAACGTGAGCCGGTGTTCCCATCAACGATCGAAATAACAATTTCGGCGGAGCCGCCGCCCACTCCGATTCCTCCTCCCTGATCGCGTATGGCAAAACCTGTTGTCGCCCTGGTTGGACGGCCAAACGTGGGCAAGTCCGCTCTATTTAATCGCCTGGCTGGCGAGCGGCTGGCCGTCGTCCACGAGCAGCCCGGCACCACGCGCGATCGGATTGTGGCCGAGGCTGAGTGGAATGGGGTGACATTTGATCTGGTCGACACAGGCGGCTTTGATCCCTCGATAGACGATACGCTCGATGAGAAGTATCTACCCCAGATCCGGGCTCAGGCCGAGCAAGCCATCCTGGATGCCGAAGTCATCGTATTCCTGGTTGATGGAGCAACCGGCGTGTCGCCCCTCGATCACGAGATCGCTGACATCCTCCGTCGCGAGCGGGTTCCGATCCTCCTTGTCGTCAACAAGATCGACAGTGCTGCGCGAGGTAACCTAAGTTCGGAGTTCTACGAACTTGGCTTGGGTGACCCGATTCCAATCTCCGCCCTCCACGGCAGAGGCACCGGAGACATGCTGGATCGACTGATGGAGCTCATAGACACAGAGCCAAGTTTGGCATCGGATGGCGATGACATAAAGATTGCGATCGTTGGTCGTCCCAATGTCGGTAAATCCAGCCTGCTTAATCTCCTTCTTGGCGAAGAGCGAGTCATCGTATCTCCACTACCCGGAACTACGCGGGATGCGATCGATACCCACCTCTCATTTGAGGGCGTGCCGCTCACTTTGATCGACACGGCTGGCATCCGCCGGCGGGGGCGCATCAAACCTGGTGTCGAGAAGTACTCTTCAATGCGGGCCCTGAAAGCTATACAACGGGCGGATGTCTCATTGCTATTGATCGACGGGACCGAAGGTGTTACCGCCCAGGACGCACACATCGCGGGCATGATCCTCGACAAAATGAAAAGTGTCCTGCTGCTGGTCAACAAGTGGGACATTGTCCCGGATGAGATTCGCGATATTCAGGCTTATGACAAACACATTCGGGCCGCGCTCAAGTTCTTGGACTTCGTGCCGGTGCTCTTCATCTCCGCGCTGGTCGGCACCAACGTGCACAAGGTGCTGCCCGCGGCACTGCAAATTCAGGAAGAGCGGCTCAACCGTATTCCAACTTCCAGGCTCAACGAGGTTCTGCTTGAGGCCCAGGCGGCACATGCTCCGCCTTCAAAAGCGGGAGTACGGCTCCGCATCTATTTCGCGTCTCAAGTGCGGACCGATCCCCCAACTTTCCTTTTCCACGTAAATAATCCCAAGCTAATGCACTTCAGCTATGCTCGATTCTTGGAAAATCGCATTCGCGAAGAGTACAGTTACGTAGGAACTCCCATTCGATTGTCCTTCAGAGCGCGGTCGTAGCCACCTGTAGCGCCAAAAATCCCTCCCGACCCGAGTACGCTTGTCAGCCCCCATAGCGGGTCTTATAATCCAATCCGTGACTGACTACCCCTTTAATCAACCTACGCAGCCCACCATCACAGAGCCCAAACCACCGAGCATCACTCGGCGGATCCTACGCTTCATTGGATCCATCCTTCAAACCGTTATGTTCGCCGTGATATTGTTTTTCGTCGTCAACATGCTTACGGCGAGAATACGGGTGGAAGGGGACAGCATGGAGCCGAGCCTGATCGACGGGCAGTTTGTGGTCGTAAATAAGCTGGCCTATTCTCTATGGGATCCAAAACGAGGAGACATCGTGGTCTTCCGTTTCCCTCTAAATCCGGATCGACGCTTTATCAAGCGCATAATCGGCCTGCCTGGCGATATTGTCCAAGTAAATGATGGAGAAGTTTTCATAAATGGAAATCTCCTGACCGAGCCTTATCTGGCAGCACCGCCAGCTTACAACGACCAGTGGGAGGTGGGAAGGTCCGAGGTATTTGTGCTGGGCGACAATCGAAACAACTCCTCTGATTCGCAGAATTGGGGTGCGCTCGCGTTCCAGGACATCATTGGCAAAGCTTTCCTAGTGTATTGGCCATTAGAATCCATGGGTTGGATTCCACAATACGATCTGGCTGCGGCAGCAGATCAAGGATGACAATGCAAGAACCATCCACTGTTCAAGATGCGACCCACATGCGCGTGATCGTTATTGCTGATGTGGAGACGAACGCCACACAGCTGGTAGAGCGCATCTTGGTGCCTGCAGGCTTCGAAGCCTGGCCTGCGACCGACGATGCACCCGAGGCAGATGTGTTGCTAGTAGATGTCACCCAAATTCGCGGAGATCCCATGGCCGGGCTGCGTAATCGACGGGAGATGGGCGACGATGCTCCTGCGTTGGTGCTCGCGGCCCATTTCCCGGCCTCGCGCCTGCGCAGTTTTCTTCAGCTTGGCGTTCGAGATGTGCTACTTAAACCCTATCGAGAGGATGAGCTTCATGAGGCGATCAAAGCGTTAGGGGAAGCTCGCAAGGGCGAGGGCGGTACGGGAGAGCTCACTCGCAGCGTAGAGACTCTGCAGGAAGATCTCCGGCGAAGAACGGATGAGATCCGCATGCTGAGCGAAATTGGACGTGTGGTAGCCAGCCTGGATGATCTGGATCAGATCTTGGCCCGGGTGGTAGAAGCGGCTGCCTACGTGACCGATGCGGAAGAGGCTAGCATTTACCTGGCTGACACTGAGACGGATGAGGTCGTATTACGTGCGACTAAACAGGCCGGTGAGCGCCAGGCCACTCTGCAGCGCCTTCGCGCGGATGACATGCTCGTGGGGCAGGTCTTTCGCTCTGGCCAGCCGATCCTACGCAAGCCACGTATGGACAGCGGGCCGGTAAAGGTGCAGACGGGGTTTTTGGTTCAATCCGTCGTGAAGGTGCCGATCCGTATGAGGCAGGAAGTGGTTGGTGTACTGGGTGTATACAACCGTTTGGCGTTGCGCTCTTTCAATGAGCAGCATGTTACGCTTTTGATGACTCTGGCGGATTGGGCAGGCGTGGCGCTGGATCGCGCCTCTTTAGTCCAGCAAGCAAGCGCCAGCGTAAGCGGAACAGGACCCATTAGCCTGGCCCCCCCCACCCTGATCGAGGGGCTGGATGCAGCGATCGCCACGTTGGAGGGTTATGTCAATGGGCAGACCGCGCTTGGGCAGAACAAACCTGAGCTGCTCAAACTTAAAGATCAGTTGAGGGAGCTCCGCGCGCTGCCGATCTCAACCATTGAGCCGGAAGCGGCAGAGCAGTTTGTTGATCTCGCTCGGTTAATACAACGAGCAGCCGCTGACCACCAATTGCAAGCAGCCCGGAGAGGCTTGAGCCTGACGGTCGAGTCCGAAGCTGCAGTTCCCCTGTTTTCCGGTGATAGCAGTCGCGTATATCAGGTGATCGATGCGCTGGTTGCGGCTGCCATACGGCGCACGATGACCGGGCGCGTTATGCTGCAGATTATGGCTTTTGAGGCTGCAGACGCGGAGGGCGAGGGGGTTCTGCTGCCAGCCGAGCTGGAATTAGACCCCGGCGAGTGGGCGGCAGTCTCGGTAGCAGACTCGAGCACGGGCTTGTCGCCAGAGACAGTTAAGGCGCTAACCTCGGAGACTGCAGATCCTGCAGCCGGCAACTTGGGCTACGGGCTTTCGTTGGGCGAGCTACGTATGATCGCGGAAAGCATGGGAGGAGTCCTATGGTACGATCAAACTCCTGCCAGCGCCAAGATCACGTTAGCGCTGCCCACAGGAAGCTAGCATGTCCAACCCCATATCGGTCGAAATCTATACAACTAGCCACCGGATCCTAGGGCGGATCGACCCCGGCGCCAGCGGCCTTTTCAGTCACCTCAATATCCCCACCACGAACTACCTCGCTCTTGAAGGGGCACACCTCAATCGGCTGCACCAGCCAGGACGGATGGTAGCGCGCTACCCAACTCTCTGGGTCGTTAAGCATGAGATAGTGACCGTGTTGCTGAGCAATCGCGGCGAGATCGGACCTTCCGGCGTTGCGCGCGGTGGGTACACGACAACCATGCCGCACTGGGTGCACCTGGTCCTGGGCGGATATGAACTGCGGGGACAGGTTGAGACGCCGGGCAAGTTCAACTTCGGAAGTTTTATGATCGAGGGGGACCGAATATTTATTCCCCTCTATAACACGGAGTTGATCGCCATTCTCTTCCCAGATATTCGAACCAGCTCACCCGCAATGCTCTTCAATCGCGAGATGGTCGATGCCATAGCGCTGCTACCCCGCGAGGCGGTCCCGCGATCCAGCACCCAGGCCCAGCCGGCCGCAAATTGACCCCCGTACGTTGCGCGTAATCTCATCCAGAACGAAAACTAGCTAAATGGCCCGTAGACCCATCTTGGCTGCCAACTGGAAGATGAACTTGGGTCGCCCGGAGGTTGCCCTGGCATTCTTCCGGAAAATTCGAGGTGGACTAAACGACATCGATGGCGTCGATCTTGTTATTTGCCCACCGTCCACCGTCTTGTTCCAACTCGCCGAGCTGCTGGCCCCAACACATATTGCGCTGGGCGCACAGAATTCGCACTGGGAGGATCAAGGAGCCGAGACCGGTGAGATCTCTCTCCCAATGCTTGCCGACATTTGTCAGTACGTTATCTTGGGACATTCTGAACGCCGAGCAACGGGGAGCAACCACGAGAGCGATGAAGCCATCAATCGGAAGCTAAAAGCAGCCCTCGCACATGGGCTCACGCCGATTCTTTGCCTGGGAGAAAACCTTGAGCAGAACCGTGCTGGCGAGACGGATGCCTTTGTATCTCGCCAGGTCAAGGCAGCTTTCCGGGACGTCGAACCCGAACCTGCCTCCTCATGTGTAGTGGCTTACGAGCCGATATGGGCCATCGGCAGCGGGGAAGCCGCTACTCCGGTCGACGCCAATCGCGTGATTGGACTCTCTGTTCGAGGAGCTTTGGCGGAGATTTACGGTGAGGAAGTCGCGCAGCAAGTGCGTGTGCAGTACGGTGGGAGTGTGACTCCCGACAACATTTCCGAGTTTATGGTGATGCCGGAGGTTGATGGTGCGCTGGTGGGCGGAGCCAGCTTGACGCCGGAGTTTGTGGAACTGGCTCGCCAACTGGCCGAGGGTTAGTCGCCCGGTTCAGGGCGCCCAATCCCCAAATAAGCCGCTCAGTCTCTGAAAGCTCGGGCTCCAGCCGCTGGATTACTCTGTTCCTTTGCGGTTTTCCCAGGCTCAAGGACTTAGCGTCACCTCGTCGACTATCCCAACGATAACTGCTCGGATTGCACCCGGATCGAGATTCAGAATTTGCCTCGCTCCGTTGCCCTCATCGATGACCAAGACCGTATCGCCGATTCCGGCTTGGGCTACATCGACGGCGATATCATAGTCACCGGTACCCTCCCCCTCAAGGTCGAGCTGATCCACCATTAGGAGCTTGCGCCCTTCAAGGTGTGAGATTTTTGTCGTTGCAACTACCGTCCCGATGACCTTGCCGATGTACACCGCAATTACTCCGTTTCGTCTAACGGTCCGTTAGCGTCACGAATCCAATGCCACTTGGCCGAGCCAGGCGAGCTGCGGGCATCCTCCGGGACATGAACTTCGTCAACAATCCCCGTGATGGCCAGGTCAACTGGCACGAATGTTTCGGGTAGCGCTTGCGCTCCCTCACGGCTGGCAACCATGAAGACCAGCTCTCCCGGTGCGGACTGTGCTGTTGCATCTGCTGCAACTTGAGCTAAACCGTTTGGTTGCAGGTCCTCGTCTAACGGCTGGACCACCAAGAATTTAACACCCTCCAGATCCTGGTATTTCTGCGTTGCGACCACGGTACCGATGACCCTGGCGAATTTCATGCGGAAATTCGCTCGCTGAATCGGGTGGCCTGCGAGAGGTTGTCCCACATTTCTTGATGCAGTCGCGGAATTACCACTTGTCGCAGGAGCTGATCCGGGCTTCCCAACGATCCGACGCCGAGGTCTACCGCAATTTCGACATCGGCTACCAACCCCGAGTACATCACGATTCCTTTGCCGCCCAGTCCGTCCGCGAGCCGTACTTCAACGAGCTCCACTTGGGCGCCCTTGATCCCCGCGTCTGCCGCACGTATTGCAGCTGCTACGGAAGTCGTCTCGAGCACTCCGAGAGCCTCAGTTGGCTCCGGCGAACGGCCGCCCTGAAGGGCAGCTACGACACTTGGATGCACTTGAGGCAGGTAAACAATGTCGAGGATCGCATCTCGACCGACCTCTCGGCCAGCCGCCAGCGACTCCTCTACATCGGCGGTCAAGCCGCCTACCAGCACGAGATACTTTCCGGGCTGAACCGTTCCGGCCTGAATTACGTCGATCGGAGCGCGCTTGACCATTGCATCGGCAGCCTGAATGCCAGCCGCAATGCTGCTAAACTCGATCAGGCTCAGAGCCGGATCAAACATCATACGATTCGGAACGAGTCGACAAGGGCGCAGCGTCGCAATCGGCTGAAGCTGCGCGGGTTTGTGAGGCCCTCACCGGTGGGACTGGCAATCGTGAAGGAGCAAAAGCCTTCACCGCCGTGGCCCAGGCCAGCCAGGGAGGGGCCGTTCTTGACGAAGATGCTGGTGTTCATGGCACGCGCCATCTCGCTCATGTGGTCGATATTCTTGGAGTGGATCACCGCCGTGTGACGAAATCCGTGCTCGGAATCCACCGCTAGACGAATGCCGTCCTGAGCATTGCGCACTCGAGTCAGGGGAAACACCGGCATCATCTGTTCCGACCAGACCAGCGGGTGATCGTTCGGAACGTCCGCCAGAATCAGGCGAACCTCGTCTCCCGCTTCGATTCCGATCTCGCGCAAGATAACGTTGGCGTTTTGTCCGATGAACTTCTTGTTCATTGTGCCGTGCCTGCCGGGAGGCGGAATTTCCTCATAAATCACCTTCATTAGACGATCGAGTTGGCCGCCGTCGACCTCGTAAGCCCCGTAGCGCGCCATCACCTGCTTGAGCTCGTCTGCGATCGAGTCCACCGCGATGAGTGTTTTTTCATCGGTGCAGATGATGTTGTTGTCGAACGAGGCACCAAAAACTACATCCCGCCCGGCCTGCGCAAGATCGGCAGTCTCGTCCACGAGTACCGGCGGGTTGCCGGGTCCGGCCGCGATCGCGCGTTTGCCGCTGGCCATCGCCGCCCGCACCACTCCAATTCCACCCGTGACGGTCAGGATGCGAACTCCTTTGTGATGCATCAGCTCCGTCGCAGTTTCGATCGTCGGCTCCGCAACTGCGCATACCAGGTTTGGGGGTCCGCCACCCTCTACAATCGCCTCGTTCATGATTTGAACTGTGTGGTTGGAGGCGCCTTTGGATCCTGGATGGGCGTTGAACACGATGGAATTACCGGCCGCCACCATGGCGATTGTGTTGCATATCGGGGTCGAAGTGGGGTTGGTGCTGGGCGTGATGGCACCGATCACTCCGAACGGTGCCCACTCCGTGAGCGTGAGGCCGCGATCCCCGGTCCAGGAAGTGGGCGTGAGGATCTCGGTCCCGGGCGTTTTGTTTGCGTTGAGCAGATTCTTTTGGATCTTGTCCTCGTAGCGCCCCATGCCGGTTTCTTTCCAGGCCTCGTAGGCCAGGACTTGGGCGTTTTCTCTGGCGAGACGCCGAATCTGCGAGATCATGCTCTCGCGTACTTCGAGCGGCAGTGCCTGCAAGGCCTCGAAGGCGCGCTGTGCCGCTGCGACCGCGCTATCGACATCGGGGAAGAGATTGTCCCCATACTGTAGTGCGCGGGCAGGCTCCGGTGGGCCGTGGGTTGTGATTGGCTCAGGAGTGGGCCCATGGCGCACTCGCTCCCCCTGACGAAGTTCCGACATGACCTGGTCAACGATGGCGTCGATCTGTATGCTCTCCAACATCAGCCGACCTCCGCTTTGTCGTACGTGAGTTCTCCGCCGACTTCGATTTGGTCGACGATAGCCATGATCACGCCATCGCATGGACGTTCGTGGGTGAACATGGTTTGCCTGGCGGCGCTGCCGGTAGCGTAAAGCACTACCTCGCCCAACCCTGCACCAACTGCATCGGCTGCGACCCGATAGCCGCCTGTTTCCTCACCCTCTGCATCCAACTGATTCAGCAGAAGAAACTTCAAGCCATCTAGCGACGGCTCTTTGCGCGTCGCAATCAGCGTGCCTACTACCTTGCCTAGGTACATGATGAACTCCAATCCTTCGGGACGGGATTCGGGCTTAGCGAGTTTCCCCGTTCTCTTGCGCTTGCAGATCAGCTGCTATCTGCCGATGTGCTTTCAACGGCGATGCAAATTGCCGCTACGCTTGCCAAGGCAGTACTCGTTGCCGCCCTGCTTGCTCAGCCAAGCATCGCCGCGGCTCCGCCGATCAGTCGTGGATCCCGTCCCAGTGTCGAGCTCAGTTAGGCCGCTTTGGCCTGCTCACCACCCTCGCCAGGTTGGCGACCCAGTGGGAGCGTGCTGTCGACGTTGGCGTGCGGGCGCGGGATCACATGGATGGCGATCACTTCGCCGATCTTCTC
>JAZGCZ010000055.1:0-3484 GCA_036477195.1 Anaerolineales bacterium
TGAGCCACGGAACAAACGCAGCAGAGCCTTCAACGAAGCAAATTCTGAGGTCAGGAAATTCCTTGAGGGCGCCTCGTAGAATAAGACTCCCCATGTCGACCATGTAACGGAAGGGGAAAGCCAACAAAAACGGCAGCTGGTTGTTACCCACCTCCAAAAACAATTGCTCAATACCCACCAACGCTGGGTTGGGATGGCCAGCGCGATCCGAGGCCGTGTCGTGCACCAGGATAGGAATCTCTAGCTCGCAGACCTTGTCATAGAATGGCCAGAGCTTTTCAGCACCCAGATTGGCCTCTTGGAACCCTCCCATTAGCTTAACCGCCCGTAGACCGAGGGATTTGACAGATCTTTCCAATTCCCGGCAAGACTCCTCCACGTCAGGTAGGAAGACCCAGCCGACGCCCAGATATTTCTCTGGATGCGCACACTCTTTCAAGTCTTGAGCTACGGCATCGTTGTAAGCCCTGGCTAGCTCACAGCCAAGGTCCCGATCCCATGTGTAAAGTAATTCTCTGTTTTCAGGTATGAGGACATGGACGTCAAACCCTTCCAAATCCAACTGTTGATCCCTGGTGTCCAGGTGCCAGCGTCCCTTGGGGGCTTGATTCTTGATCAGCGTACCATCGGGAAGGACCGACTTTACCTCATCCCCATTTCTGACCACTTTTGGCGAGTTCAGATGCTTGGCGCTCACCCCCTCCAAAAACGAGACAGGAAAATAATGCGTGTCGCAGTCAATGTACATATCTCAGCCTCCCTCCGGATTAAATGGAGACACTCGGTCTAGCTGTTGAGCGTAAAATAGGGCAGGTAGCGGCCGGGGTCAAGAGGAAAATGGTAAGGGCCATCTGTTGCTTGTCCCGTAAGATCTCATCGCGACCGAGGAGTAATGAACTTGGCCGATAGCGGATCGTACGGGACTTGCTGGCGATGATTTCTAGGACCGATTGTCGTCGGATCCAGGCTAATGGAGATAACCGCTGCCACCGGAACCTTGCGAGATGGCAAGGGAAAGGTTGTGGCGCACGGCCTTCATATGCGGGTGAATGTCCAGGGCCTTACGGAAGCAAACTGCGGCCTCGTCATACTGGCCGAGCGACATATGGCAAAGCCCCTGACCGGCAAACGCCGCAAAGTGATTGGGGTTACGCGCAACGGTTTCCCGGCAATCGGCGATGGATTCTGCGAAGTTTTGTGCCATGTAGCGCACTGTCGCACGCTTGTTCCATCCTTCGGCAAAGTCAGGGACAAACTCGATTACGCGTGTGAAGAGACTTTCGGCTTCGGTGAGCTCATGTCGTTGCATGGCTTCCACCCCGGCGCGAAAAAGCATTTCTGCTTTGGAGATTCCCGACCGGCACCACAGACTCCAAAGCTTCGCCTCCGCGGTTGCAGCCAGGGTCCGATCCTCTCCCTTCAGGGTGGCTAGGGCTTCTTTTTCGGTCATGGAGAGATTTCCAACCATGGATATTCGCGTTGCAAGACCCTACTACCTTCGTCTCGGGCTGTCAATTTCCTACTGATGAGCGGCCCTATATCAATTCCGAAATTACGGTGGTAGCAAGGGGATAAAGTGGGCATTGATATAGGGCCTAATCATCTTGACAATTTTTCTTAACCATGCAGGAATTTGGGGAATTCAAGGGTGAGAAAAGGGGTCCTTACGATGCGCGAAAGGAGTTGAGGAATGAGAGATGGATTTAAAATCATCGACGCTGACCGGCATGTTTTGGAGCCGTCTGGCCTTTTCGATAGATATCTCCCCCAGCGGTTTCGGGGACGCGTGAAGGTCGAGGGTCCTAATCAGACCAGCCGTTTCGTGGACGGGGAACCGGTCTCCGATTCGCACCGGCGGCCCAATCGACCCACAGAAGACTTTGGCTACATCTTTGCCGGGTCGAAACGCTGGCGTGAGACCTTCGCCGACGCCCTGGCGGCAGGCTTCGATCCCGCCTCAAACCTGCGGGACATGGACCGCGAGGGAGTTGATCTGAGCGTCCTCTTTCCCACCCTCGGCCTCTACATCATGTGGCGCGACAATCTAGACCCCGAGCTCAGCGCCGCCATCTGCCGAGCGTACAATACCTGGCTGGCGGAGTACTGCAGCTACAACGGATCGCGGTTGTATGGCGTCGCTCTCATTCCCTTGCAGGATCCAGCTCGGGCGGTAGACGAGCTACGGCACGCGAAAGAGAAACTAGGCCTGGTGGGTATCTTCTGGCGTCCCAACAAGCTGTGCGACCGGACGCTCTCAAGCCCCGATTATTTCCCGATTTATGAGGCAGCATCCGACCTTGGAGTAGCCATATGTGTCCACGAGGGCGCGCGCACCGTGCTACCCCAGGCCGGATCGGACCGCTACAGCGAATTCGGTCGTCACATCGCTTGCCACCCCATTGAACAGATGCTCGCCTGCCTCAACCTCTGCGCGGACGGTGTCCTCGAACGGTTTCCCCGTCTCAAGGTCGCCCACCTCGAGTCGGGTTGCGGGTGGGTCCCGTTTTGGTTGGAACGGATGGATGAGCACTGGGAGCACATTTCACACGGCTCCGCCCGAACCACGAAGGAAAAACCCAGTGTCTACTTTAAGCGCCAGTGCTGGGCAAGCTGCGAGGCCGGCGAAGAACTTGTAACATGCTTTGTGGAGCATGTGGGGGCGGACTACCTAACGGTCGCCACTGACTACCCGCATAGCGATGCCGTTGGCAAATTCCCAGATTTGACCGTGGGAGCGCTCAGCGCCAACAGTAAGATTAGCACCGAGGCACGGCGGAAGATGCTGTGGGACAATCCGGTTCGGCTATACGGGTTGGAGGCTTAAAGATGGCTAAATACCGAGTGGTTTACTGCGGAAGCAACGAGGTCCCTGTGGACTTGATCAAGCCGATCCTTGATGAGATCGACGCAGAAATGGTCATAGAGAGGCCTAAGTCGGAAGCGGAGGTGGCTGAGGCCGGACGCGATGCGGACGGGTTGATCTTCCACGGCGCGATTCCATTCACACGCGAAATTATCCTCCAGCTGAAACGCTGCAAGGTCGTGTGTCGTACCGGCGTTGGAGTAGATCGAATGGATCTCGAATCCGCCGCCGAGCGCGGTATCGTGGTGAGCAATGCGGCGGGTTGCAACGCCATCGAAGTCGCGGAGCAAACCATCGGCCTACTGATCGCGTCTGCGAGAAAGCTCGTGCGCATGAACCAGTACGTTCACGAGGGGCGCTGGCGGCGTCACACGGCCGAGATGCATGCCTTTCGTGGTCCCGTCTCGCGCATCGCAGGACGGACCCTAGGGATTGTCGGGCTGGGTCACGTGGGGCGCCAAGTTGCTCCGCGCGCACAAGGAATGAAGTTAAAGGTCCAGGCTGCCGATCCTTATCTGGAGCCGAGAATCGCCCAGGACCTTGGTGTGCCCCTTGTTACCTTGGATGAGCTTGTCCGGACATCAGACTTCGTTAGCCTGCACGCTCCCCTCACAGGCGCGA
>JAZGCZ010000056.1:0-12133 GCA_036477195.1 Anaerolineales bacterium
TAACTTACGGGGTGCAGGTTTGGAAAATGTCATAATCGCCTTGACTGGCAAGGAACTCCAGACATGTCCAATCACGAGGGTTCCAATCGCCGAGGGCGCGTTCTCTTGGACCGTACAGCAAGTATTCGATTTGTTCCTCCTCTACAAGCGCCATACGATCGCTATCTGTCGTCGACCTCCGGTAAAAGCTATCAAGTCTGGGCTGGAGGTCGGCCAGCCCCGCTGTTTCGGGGCCGTGGCCAGCGACAACCCTGACCGGTGCCCAAGCCGGCAAGGGGTTGCTGGTCTCGAAGGATGCGAGCACAACACCTGACGGCTCGGCCAGCTGACCCAATAGGCTAAACGCCTCGACCTCCTCGAGAGGTCTAAAGGCAGGTTCTCGTGGGTTCATGGCTAGTTCAAACCCGCTGGCCAGAATCAGCAGGCTGCTGGGAATCAAAAAGCTGGCAAGAGCAACGCGTCCGATTCTTCTTGAACGCCCTTCGAGGGTGGCAAGTCCTGCGGCTGCCAGTACGGCCAGCGCCACCCAACCTCCCTCCGGCAGTCGACGCTGAATGTTGATCGGCGCCCACGCTAACGCTGGAATGGCTATCGCCCAAGCGATTGGAAATAGCATCGCTTCTTGCAGGCGCCTGAGCAGACTTCGCGCCCCCAGGTAAGCTGCAGGCAACAGAAGGCCGAACGCAAGAAGATACAGGATGAGCGGTGGAGAGAGGATGAGATTCTGGGCTGCCCAAGCCTGAAGGTAAGGATCGGTGAGCGCCGCATAGCCAAGGTATGCCATTAGCGGCACAGAAGGCAGTACCGCCCGCCCGAAGCGTTTCACCCAATCAGCCTTACCGGCCCCAAATCCCAGGACGGCAACTTGATGTGCCGCCAATGCCGCGAAAGCAGAAAGCAGTTCAGGCGAATGGATCAGCCCAGCCAACAGCAAAATGAAGCCCGAACGCCACCCCTTCTCATCCTGTAGATACCAGATAAAGCCAATCAGCATCGCCGCTCTAGCAAGCGTAAGGTGCGGCAATCCATAGATGGCCAGAAACCCAAAGGTCTCTGGTGAATAAAATTCGAGCGGCAAGCTGCCAGCTACCACTGGCTGCCCGAGCAAGATCAGGAGCCAGCCCAACCCTCCCCCAACAGTGGCGATGATCACCGTCCAGCGTCGCAGCGCAACGTTATCGACAAATACGGCCGAGAAGCGGTATACGGCAATCACCAGTGGAGGGATGGCCATCACTCGGAATAGATGGTAGAGCACCACCAGATGACCATGGGATCCGCCGCTCAGCTTGCCCAATAGGATGTGCGGCAGGAACGCCAACACACCGGATTGGTCCATGGTCGAGTAAGGGCTCCTGAACAGCCAGGCTCCTTCAGATCCCGAGAGCATCTTGGCGATATAAGAATTGCCATCTTCTACAGCAAAGAGAAAGCCCGTGAAGCTCCATTCATTGTCTTGGCTCAGCGCTGCAAATATATAGGGCAGGCTTGTTATGGCGGCCAGGATCAGGGAGTAGATGAGGACCCAGCGTGTTTCGCGCCTCGTCATTGCCTGATCCAAAGCGAGGCCAGGATAATCAAGCACCGGGCCTCTCTGCTCGTCATCGCCTGATCCAAAGGGATGCCAGGACGATCAAGCCTAGAATTGAGATGAGCGCCCCCACTCGCAGAGACCCGGAACGAAAGGTGAATTCCACTTCATGCTCCCCAGGGGGCAGGTGCACCGCGCGCAGGAGCCCCTGGTAAGTTTCGAGGGAGCCTGGAGTACCGTCTATTTCGACTTCCCATCCTGGATACATGATTTCACTTGTAATAAGCAACCCTGGTCCGGTGGCTATCATTGCTAGCCGATTAGCGGTTTGCTCTCGGATTTGGACGAGTTCCCCGCCTTCGATCCAGGCACGAGGTCTCGCTTGAGGGTTGTTATAGATATAGAGCCCGTCTTCCATCGCCTCAAATTCGAGTTTGGTATCTGCGATCGGGTATGCGGAGACCACCTGTGAGATGGATAGATTTCCCATTAGGGTGGCGTCTGGTTCGAATCCCCATTCTGCCTGCGGACCACCTTCTGAGAACGGGGGTAATGTGACCGAGTATTCGTCACCGTCAAACCCGGTTGCTCTCGACATGTACTCCCAGTAGGAAGCCAGCTGCAAGGGATTGATCCCATCCGCCAGTTCGATCCCTGCGGAGGCGGCAGCGAGCTGAGGCAGACTATAAGAAGGTGAAAACACGCGGGCGTTGCCCACTTCGACTTGCGCAAAGACGTTCCCAGTATCCGGCACCGGCCTCACCTCCAGCGTAGACAGGTTGATAAGGCTGAGGTCCAGCGCGATGAGCAGGCACCATCCGAAGATTAATCGTTGTGAGGGTTTGCCTACGGAAATACCTGCCCAGAGGACTGACAATCCGATCAGCGCGGCGGAAACAACATAAGCCGCTGACTGTAATGCGGTCTGGTTTTGAAGCCAGAACCAGAGGGCTAACGGCAGCATGATCCCAACAAGCGCCGCACCGATCACTCGAAGCTTTTTGATCGGGATTCTTCGCTTGAGAATCTGATCCAGTCCCATACCAGCCAGCATGGCCAGTGCAAATGAGGAGAGGAACAAGCTGCGGGGAGGCACTCGCAACTGGCCAAACCCCGGAACAAGAGCGGACATTAGGCCGTATAGGGGTGTGAGGTTTCCCAAAGCAAGGACGAATGAAAATATGATGATCCCCGCCCAAAACCACCGTCCCTGTGCGCGGCCCGCAAGCGCCGCTAATGCCAGGAAGAGCAACACGACTCCCGCGTAGATCTGCCACTCAGGCCATCCTGCATACTCAGGGGCCAGAACATTCAATAGATATGAGGCCGGCAGGCTGAGTTCAGCGGACTCGCCCAGAGCTAGGTCGGCCCGAGTACTGAGCGATACAAATTCCCCAAACGGTGCCGCCAGTATGGCTGCGATGGCTAGCGACATCAGCCCCGCGATAATGAGGGACGATGCTGCTCGGCCCCAGTGCGGGCCGTCACCCGGGGGATCTTCCTTAGCCTGGGACAATGGTTCTCGGCCCAAGTTCGGGCCGTCATCTTGGGAATCCTCTGTGGCCTGGGGCGATGCTCCTCGGCCCAAGTTCGGGCGGTTACCATGGTAAGCCCCTTCAGATTCCTCCCAATTGGGGCCATTACCAAGGGAATCTCCTCCAGAGACCTTGTGGCTATGCGCAATACGCCACACCACGTACGCGCCTGATAGCAGCGCCATTGGCAGGTACCAGCGAGGATCAATCAAGAAAACCATCCCCAGTGCAGCTCCTGCTAAAGCAGCGGAAGGTAGGAGATCCATTTTTCGCACTGCCCTGTCAAAGGCAAGCAAGACCCAGGGGGTCCAGCAGACGGCAAATACCAGCGACACATGGCCAAGCCCGATGTGCCCAATAAGCTTGGGCATGCCCGCAAAAGCCAGCCCCGCCACGATGGCCGGGCCCGACGAAACGCCGAGGGCCCTTGAAAGCTTCCAAGTGCCCAACCCACCCCAGGCAAGGTGGAGCCAAGCTAATAGATTGAAGGCAAAGCCCGGGGCAATCGCAAACGCTAGCCAATTTGGCGGATAATACAGCCCTGATAGTGGGTCGGCCGCGAACGGGGCTCCTGAGAGGATCATCGGGTTCCAAAGCGGGAGTTGGCCCCACTCAATAAGCGAATGGCGCACAAAGGCCGCGTTCGGCCAATGAGAAATCAAGAGATCTGAAAAGGCTCCTCCACGCCAAAAAAGGACCCCCATCGGATCACTGATTAGGGGTGCAAGCCATAGTAGGCCAGAGAGCAGGAATACGAGGACGATGGCTGCGGTCAACTCTCCGGTACCTTATACAACTGGGAGCCTCCTTCCCGATGGGCCAATTCGACTAGGGGTAGCCAGGAAGGAGCCCCGAGCATCTTCTCTTCTTCCCCGTAAAAGGCGTATTCCACTCCGGCCTCCCGAAGAGCCTGGACTCCGAGCAACGGATCCCCGCTCCAGCCCCACAAATCTCGAACGAGCGCTGCCTGATGATCGGAGCGTGGCGTTTCGAATGGGTGACCGTAAAGTACGCGGGTGTTGCTATAGGCCGGCAGCCGGTTGCCGGTATCGAGCCCGGCAAGGATCAAAGAGTCTTCAGGTATGTTGAACTCGATCCACTCCAGCAAGTCCCGGTCGCTCCTCGCCAATACCACCCCCGCCTCTCCGCGTGAGACCGCGACCAATCCAGATCCGATGACAACCAGATGCGACGGGATAGAGAGGGCGATTATGGTCACCAGGATCAGCGCGAATCTGCGGCGAGTGGGGGCAATTGCCTCAATTCCAAGCCCCGCCAAAGCCGCCAAAGGAATAAAGAGGCCAAGCATCAACCTGCGCTGCAGCGAAAATGGCAGGTAAAGCATCACAAAGCCCAGGATCGCCCAGGTTATCAATAGGCGGCCGCTGGGCCGGCTGCGGGCCTTCCCGAGCACAATTCCCACGACCGCAAGAACGAGCACGAGGCCGTACCCAAGCAACACCTCGATAAGCGGGGGGGTGGGCGTCGAATTCTGTTGATTCCATGCGGAAAGAACCGGGTGCTGGCGGACAGCTCCCAAAGTGTATGCCAGCATCGGTAGAGCCCCAAGCACAAGGGCCGTCAGCCCCTGCAACCATCTCCTCATCTGCACGGCCTCGGCACCTTGTAAGCGCTCGATGGCCAGCCAGGCTGCGATCACAATCCCGATCGCAACCACGGCGAAAGGCTGAAGAAGGGCCAACAGCAGGCCGCTTAGAAAGGCCAGCGGGAGGCGCGCATCAGGGAGAATCTCTGGGAAAATTATCAAGCTCACCGAGGCGATCAGTGCCGCAAATGCCAAAGGAAAGTGCGCGTTGGCATAAGCGGATAGGAATGGAATCGCCTCTGGTACCCACAGATCGACAGGTAGTAGCCCGAAGGGCAGCGCGATCCATCCCACTCCCGATCCAAAAAGTGCGAGCACAAATGCTGCCCACTTGGCTCTCCCAATTGGCAGCACACGTGCAAAGAACAGATAACTGGTTGCTATCATTGCTATCGTTCCGAGCACACGCGCGGCGTGATAGGTCGCGATGGGCGGCAGCTGTAGGGCGCCGCCGATACCGCCCAGGACCAGCTGATAAACGAATAGAGCGACTCCTGGTCCCGGTTCTGGCGCATATGGAAGCCGAAACTCAAGAGCCAAATCGGCTCCTTGCCGCATCTTCGCAAGATAGCTGTGGCCATCAATAGGATTGATCAGGAATCCGCCAAAGCTCGACCCGGTTTGGGCGAACGCTGGCGCCATTAGAAACGGGAGGGACGTGAGCACGACAGCCAGCACAGTGAGCGCTGCCGACCAGCGCAGCTCGTGTTTCTCGAGCACGGGCGGGATTTTACGTCGGTATTGGGGACCCCGCCATTTGCCCTGTAAACCTCCCCACATCTATAATCCGAGCATGAGTCGCGCATCCGGCCTCTACCGACTTCAGGAGATTGATCGCGAGTCCGATAGGCTAAACGGGCGGCTTGAACAAATTCGAATTACCCTCGAAGATTCATCGGAAATTGCGCAATTGAAGGCCGATCTTGATGCTCGGGATACGGCGACTGCTGCCACTATCACGGCCGCTAAGCACGCCGAGAACGAGGCTGAAGATCAGCGGCTCAAACTCCAAAACACCGAACAAGCCCTATATGGGGGGAGCGTCAACAATCCGAAGGAGCTCGAAGACCTCCAAATGGAGGCGGAATCATTGAAGCGCCATCTGGAGACTCTGGAGGATCGTTACTTGGCGGTCATGTTGGAGCAAGAGGAAGCTGAGATTGAACAGGATCAAAGTTCGGTATCTTTGGATGCTGCGAAAGACCGTCAGGCAGACCTGCACGCAGAATTGGTCTCTGAGCGCGAGGGAATTGACCAACGCTTGGCTAATTTGGACACAGAGCGGGAAGCAGCATTGGCAAGCATCACAGATGAGGATTTGGGAACGTACCAGAAATTGCGAACTCAGCTTGGCGGCGTGGCGATCGTGATTTTGGACGGAGATAGCTGCAGTGCTTGTGGGCTAAAACTGCCCGCCTCATCTCGACAAATCGTAAGCAGCGGGGATGAGCTCATCCGTTGCGGTCAATGTAGTCGGATCCTGTACGGAGGTTAGCGATTTTCGGACCATTTGGACCCTTCGGAATACGGTTTGACTTCGAGGAATTCGTAGTTGGCATAGCAGCGGGTATTCTGATCGGCTTACTTCTGGGGAGGCTTAGGCCATCATTTGCCTGGGTAATGGCCAAGATCAGGGAACAGCTCAAATCATTGGGCTCCGGGCTCACCTCCCGGGCGATTGACCGCTATCAGGTTGAACTAATCTCTCGTGCGGAGACCATGCACCTGGCCCGAGCAATCTTAGCGCTGGACGAGATACTCGTTACTCCGCGTGTCCTGGTGCCCCCTCCGCCGGCCGATCCGGCAAATGATGAGCAACCGCCGCAGGATACGGTAGGAGTTGTCCCTAATCTTCCGGATTTCACCTACTTATCTGGCGTATTTGTGGCACACACGTTGTCACTCACTAAGGCGCTCAGTAACGGCTCGGATCTAATGCTCACCGGCGATCCTGGCAGTGGCCGGTCAACTGCACTGGCATATTTAGCCATACGGCTTGCAAACCGCGATCCAGAGGTCGGCGAACTTGCGGGCAAGGTGCCCATTCTTGTGCACGCCGCGGACCTACCGCTGCAGGGCCGCCGGGACCCCCTTGAACCGGTCATTGAAGCCGCTATCAGAAACGTATCGCCGCGCGTTTCAGCCATGCTCCCAAGCTATATTCAAAAGCACTTTGAACGCGGAAACGCGCTCCTGCTGCTAGATGGGTTGGATGAATTTCCCTCCGAGGACATCCCCGAAATCTCGACATGGCTGAAGGAACTGCGCAGTCAGCATCAGGGGCTTCGCATCGTCGCCGCTGGACCCACCACTATCCTCGACGGTTTGGCGCAGGCCGGATTAACACCGGTTCCCATCGCGCCGTGGACCGAGCGAATGCAGCGTGAGTTTCTATCTAAATGGGGGCGCTCATGGAATGAATACGTTGTTCCAAATATGTCAAAGAGCCGTCTCTCAGATATTGACCCGGCTCTGATCAATGGCTGGCTAACCGGGACAATGCGGGGCCGCACTCCGGCCGAAATTACGCTTCGTGTTTGGGCCGCGTATGCTGGAGATATTCGAGGCCGGCGAGCGGTTGATGACATGGAATCTTATGCGATGCGCGTGCTCTCTCCCGAAGAGCAGCGGAATTCGGAAGAAGTGGCTTCGGCCTGGCTGAAAGCTGCCAAAGTTTCCCTTCAAGAGCGCGCGTTGCCTAAGGGCATCCCAATTCCGAGCTTGGTTGAAGCCGGTATTCTCGTTCGCAGAATCGGGGGCGCCGTCTCATTCGTCCAGCCGGCGGTAGGCGCCTACTTTGGTGCACGCGCCATGAGCAGGGGCGAGCTCTTTGAGGGCCTCGAGACTGCGGAGTGGGAACCGGGATCTAAAGCCCTTCATTATTACGCTGTGCTCGGCAACCCCGAAGCAGTCGTCATGCGGGCTTTGAGCTCAAATGCGGAACCGCTAGAGGCGGGCTTGCTCGATAGCGCTCGATGGCTGCCCGACTCTTCGAGCAAGGCTGAGTGGCGCGGTAAGCTACTTCGCGAAGTAGCGAAGATGGTGCAGGATACGGCCAAGCCATATGGACTACGCCTGCGTGGCGTCCATGCGCTTGCCATGGCAGATGAGGCATCTGTCAGCATCCTATTTACTAGAATGCTCAAATCTCAGGCAACTTCCAGCCGCGTATTGGCATGCCTGGGGCTTGGAGGGATGGCGGACGAGGATTCTGCGGAGCGGCTTGTCACGCTTGCCCAGGGAGATTCAGAGCCGCTTGTAAGACAAGCTGCATGCCTGGCACTTGGAGCGATCGGCAGTGATGCCGCGCTTGAAGGGCTGGGCCACGCGTTGCTGAGCGGCGACGAAGAACTGCGGCTGGCAGCTGCAGAGGCACTTGCTATTCACCCGGACGAGGGATATGGCATGTTGCGGGAAGCCGCTGAACATGACGAAATCATGACCCGGCGAGCAGCAGCCTTTGGGCTGGCCAGAATTCAGGATAAATGGGCACTTGAGGTGCTGGAGAAGATCAAAGTAGATGACGAGGAATGGATCGTCCGCGGTGCGGCAGCCGAGGCGCTCGATCGAAGAATTAATCCCCCTTGGAAGATCTTTCCGCCTCCCATTGAGCCTGCGGATTTGCCATGGGTAGTTGCCTATGCGGCCAAAGAAGGACTGGGAGTTGCTCCGGGCAAAGCATCGACGGAGATGCTGCGACGAGCACTGAGTAATGGATCCCTTGACGAGAAGATCGCGGCACTTGAGGTACTCGGATGGGGTGCAGGGGAGGAGCTGACGCTTGAACTCTATAAAGCACTCGAGTCGGGCGATGACTACCTGCGCGACGTGGCCTTTGAATCGCTCTGGCGCTTGTCGACGACGGGTGTTCGCTTGCCCGACCCGCTGAAATTCGGATTTTAGGTTTTATGAATCCAGGTAGCCCTGGATCCTGTTCTCAACCTCTTCGGCGGTCATGTCGTCGACCGCCACAATCTTATCCAGCCCTTTCTGACCCGCAACGATCTCGATTCGATTTTTTTGTACACCGAGCACCTTTGATAGAAAGACGATCAGGGCACGATTAGCCTTGCCATCCACGGGTGGTTCCTGAATTCGGATCCGAACCGTTCCATCCTCCAGGATCCCTCCCACCTCACTCTTTCGAGCACGCGGGGTCACGCGTATGGTGAGAGCCGCACCATGCTTTCCGTTGTGAAGTCTGAATCTACGCATTAGACGACTCGCGCAAGCACGCCCAGGACCAGTCTGCGGGCGATATCCAAGACGATAAACAAGACAAAGGGGCTGAGATCGAGCCCGCCGATAGGCGGGACCAAACGCCGGATCGGATTGAGCATGGGCTGCACGATCGAATCCAGGAATTTTCGAATGGGATGGAACGGGTCAAGGACCCAGCTGACGATAACATCTGCGAGCACCACAATCCATAAAAATGTGAAAACAAGGCCTACTATTTCAACGATCAGGTTCATGGTGCCGCTTTCTGGAATTATCCCATAATTTTGAGCCGATTCGCCCGAGGAAGAATTTCCTATCCATTCTTAGTCGCTCTTGCACAATATGGCCCGCCCGACACCCCCACAGAAGCATACCCTATCCGCCTTCAGCTGCCCGCGGGCCAAAAAATGGCCCGCCCAATACGCCTGAGGAAGCATTTCCTATCCACCTTCAGCTGCCCGCGGGCCAAAAAATGGCCCGATAAATACGCCCTAGGAAGCATTTCCTATCCACTTTCAGTTGCCCGTGGGCCAAAAATGGCCCGCCCAATACGCAGCAGCGTTGCCCCCTCCTCTACAGCGATCGCATAATCGTCCGTCATTCCCATCGAGAGTTCTGTCCAATCTCCCGGGAGGGCCTGCTGCAAGTAGTCCCGTAGATTTCGTAATTTTTCGAAAATTGGGCGAACACGCTCCGGGTCGGCGACTATGGGGGCCATGGTCATCAAGCCGCGAACTTCAAGGTTTGGTAAATTTTGAATTCGGGAAAACTCTTCAAGGATCTGGGGCCAGCTGTCCCTCTCTGTCAGCTGCCAACCCCACTTTGAAGCCTCTCCGGACACATTGCACTCTAAAAGGATTGGCAATTGAATTCCGGCATGCTCCGCATCGCCGTTCAACCGATCGGCAATCTTGGCACGATCCACGGAGTGCACCGCATCAAATACTTGAACCACCGTTCTCGACTTGCGGCTTTGAATGTGTCCGATCATATGCCATTCCAAATCGGCCAGCTCATCCGTTGCGGCTTTTTTGGGGAGTGCCTCTTCTACCCGGTTCTCTCCGATAAGTGTGAGACCTGCTTCGTGCGCAGCCAGCACCACCTCATATGGGTGCGACTTGGTTACCCCAACAATTCGAATATTGTCCATCGATCGGCCGGACGGGCTGGCGGCTTCTTCGATCCGCTCCCAGACTTCGTTCAATCGTCCCTGGACCTGAATTTCAGTCACGGATGCCAAGATACGCTCCAAAGCGGCCAGTGGCCCCGTTCTCGCCGCGGTGTGAGTACCAATCATGCAGGTTACATGCCGTACAGATTCCAGACACCTCAATAGAGTTCACACCCGCCGAACGCAGCTGAGCCTCGTTTGCGCTCCAGAGATCCAGATGAATAGCTCCATTGATCGAATGAAAATAAATGCGCGCTGGATCACCGTGCGCCGCTTCAAACTGCGCGACTACGTCATCCCCGACAGCGTAGTGGTCGGGTCCTATCGAGGGTCCGATGCCTGCCACTAGTTCGTCCGGCATGCTTCCAAATTCCACCTGCATGCTTCGCACGAGCTCGGCCGCCATGCCGCGGACGCTACCGAGCCAGCCGGCATGCGCGACCCCTACTGCACGATGCTGAGGGTCATAAATCATGATAGGGACGCAATCCGCAAATCGCATCATAAGTGTCACCCCTGGCCGGTCTGTAATGATCGCGTCCGCCTTTAGGTGGCCTCGAGCAAGGTTTGGTCCGTCGGAGCGAACAACGGTGGCCGAATGAACCTGCCACACGTCAAAGACCTGATCCAGCGAATGTCCGATGATCCCCAATCCGCGGCCGATGTTTTCTGTGACGCGGGAGTCGGCGTCTCCAACAGTGCGACCAAAATTAAGCGAGTTCCAGGGCGCGGGGCTCACCCCACCTTGCCGGGTCAGGATTGCGTGGTCTAGGTTGGGATTTGCGAGGGATTCAAACTGAAAGAAGCGGAGTCCGCCAGCTTCCCGAAATGGCATGTGGCGAGTCTACCACTCCCCGAGACGACTCCAGATAGCGCCATGCAACGTAGACTACCTGATGGGTGTGCCTACCCCCTCTAGTAAGGCTCTAGTGCGCCGCTTTCGCCGCAAGTTGTCGAAGCGCAGTGATGACTATGCGCACCTCATGCGAAATTGCTGATTCAGCTTTCGCAGGATATGGAATTGGATTGGGATTCGGCGCTCGCTTAGCTGGGCTCGAATATCTGTTCGGACCGCTGCTCGGCCACGGCGATTTTGGCGGCAATGGTCCTGTTGGTGTCTTTCATGGCTTGATCCACATGCGGATAGGCCATCCAAATATTCATTGCGCCAAAAAGAAGACCAGTTGCGGTTCGCAAGAACGGTGTGCTCTCTCGGGGAGGGAACGGGAAGATGCCTAGCTGCGAGATCAACTGCGTTCCTCCATCAAGCGCGATCGGAACAATCCCCAGCAAGAACCAGAATTTCAACGGCAGCGGCTTGACGTTTCTCCGTTTGCGGATGGCGCCATAGACAAGTCCTGCGACCAGGATCCCGACATAGATCCCAATATCTCGCTCACAGAGGGCAGTCTTATATCCGACCGATTCATCTCCCACGTATCGCCGTGCCGCAATAACGTCCCCTTCATCGAGTCCGGTCGCCTCGCCATAGGGAACGAGATCGGTACCGGCTAGCTCGCGCGGATAGGCAGCCTGCGGCCCAAACAGGAAAAAGGATCGAAAGGCAAACTGATGGCAAAAGGGCGAATACAGCGTGTAGATGACCCGCGCGGGGCCGGTTGCGCCTACTTTCATTAGCGTCGGCGCCATGAAGGGAAGTCCCGCATAGATAAAAACCACCAGCGAAAATGCCGCCAACCAGTGGCGCGAGAAGTACCGGACGCCTCGATTCATTCGCATGCCCCAAGTCTGACTGCGAGCGGCAGATTTCGGTCTGCTTGCGGCGGATATTCGGCTGCTTGCGGCAGATTTCCGGCTGCCTGCGGCAGATTTCCGGCTGCTTGCGGCAGATTTCCGGCTGCCTGAGGCAGATTTCCGGCTGCCTGAGGCAGATTTCCGGCTGCCTGAGGCAGATTTCCGGCTGCCTCCTGATGCATGATCCCCCGGATGGCCCGGAGGACCATCCGATGCCTCATCCAATCGATCCCCTGAGTCTCTGGCCGCCCCTAACGCTACCCGGAGATCGATCTCTGAGAATGGAGCATTCAAGGTATACGCCCCAACCTCCA
>JAZGCZ010000057.1:0-3187 GCA_036477195.1 Anaerolineales bacterium
CGCCGGTTCCGGTCGTTTTGGGTGGGAGCTCCAAGATCGCATTTGTGAGCGATCGGATCGACGAAGTACTACAAATCTGGACCATGAACCCCGATGGGACTGACCCGCGCCAACTCACATTTGATCCTGGGGAGAAAACCCAGCAAAAGTGGTCGCCAGATGGCCTCCGGCTACTCTATGTCGCTCCTGGCGGTACCGATGACGTTGGCACCAATTTGGGCTTGGACCTTTGGGTAATCAATGCCGATGGGACGGGAATTGCGAAAGTGACCAGCTCTGAGGGGGACGACACGGACCCCGCCTGGTCTCCGGACGGCTCCCAAATCGCATTTACCGGCACCCGAGCCAACGACACCCCCCAGGTTTTCCTAAAGGATGCGGCCTGCCTGGATACTCTTGAGGGATGCGCGGATGTGCGCGCGCTCAACGTTTCTTGCCATGCGGATTTCTGCGCAGCCGAGTCCTCTCCCGCCTGGGCACCTACTGGTGTTGATCTACCAGGCTGGCTTCCCGCCGACTACAAGCTTGCGGTGCTGGCCTCGATCAACAACGCTCCTTCGGAGATTTTCGTGCGCCCTTCAGAAGTCGCTGTTCCGCTGGACTTTGATCGGCGCGACCAGATGCGAAGTCTGGAGGACCTAAGTTGGTCTCCCGACGGAGCTCACTTCTTATTCACCTGGTTCTACACTCGAGGGGTGAACGAGATTTACACTGCCCGAGTTGAAGATCGAGCAACCACCTTCACAAAGCTTACGTCCACCAATGGAAATAAGGAGCCCGTTTTCTCGCCGGATGGCCTGTTAGTCGCCTTTACTAGTACACGAGCCGGCAAGCCAGACATTTACGTCATGACTGCCGGTGGAGGCAATCAGACCAACCTGACGAACAGCCCGGCCACGCGCGACATGCATCCTGATTGGCGCCCAAACTAAGGAACGATTTCGATCTGGATCCGCTGGCTATCGGCACGGTTTCCGGCGGTGTCGTATGCGCGCGCAAAGACTTCGTATTCACCCGTCCGATTGGGTAGCGCCCAATCAACGGTGAAGGGAGCTGATGTAGCGGTTCCAATTCGGCGCCCCCCTGCGAAGAATTCGACTCGCTCGATGCCGACTTCATCCTTGGCGGAAACGCTGACCGTGAGCTCGTCGAACGCACGCAAAGAATAAAGATCGCCTGCCGATGGGATAAGCAACTCTATGCTGGGAGGTTCGTTGTCGAGCGTCACAGGAAGTGCTGCGGTTCGCACCTGCCCATCATTGAGCACTACGAGCAGCTGCAACGTGTAGAGGCCGTTCAAACCCTCCGTTGGCCAAGTGCCCAGGCGGTTGCCCTCGACTGGGCGCTCTTGATCAGCGCCGATTTGAATCCACCGTGTAGGATTGAGTCCCTGCCCATACTGCAAGCGGTAGTAATCAAATCCATCCATGTTCGCATCCCCCCGAACTGCCACGGTGTCGCCAAGGATGTCGAATGGAGAGGGAGATATGATCTGGATTCCGGGGGTTTCGGCAGGGTCCGACGACAGTGTGTCGTACTCTTGAGGCGGCTGCTCTATTCCCATCTCGACCGCCCACGCTTCGGCCACTGACGGTGGAATGAAATATACGCGTTCTTCAACAGATTGAAGCGGAGTGAGAAGGGTGGCTAGTTTGCCCGTTTCTCGGTTGACTCGAAAAGCCCGATAAAGATTATCGTAATGCGTCGGTTCGGTGCCAAAGATAAATACCTCGCGCACGATCTCAGGGCAGTATTGGGTTGGAAGAAGCCCGGAAGGATTGCAGACTTCGATTTCCGTCACGCCCAATGGAATATTCCAGCTCTCCGGCGGGAGCTCGGCCGAAGCGAACCGAATAGCAGCGTTCCAGATGGCGGCCGCCCCGTTCATCCGATCTAATTCAATGAGTGGAGAGCCCCCAAGCCAGATGCCAACTGCGCGCTGCGGCGTAAAGCCGATCGCCCAATTATCTGTGCCTTCTGCGGAGACTCCAGATATCGCGCCCGCGGCCCGTCCAATCTCCAGGCTGTTTCCCTTTCCTAATTCCTCCCAACGAGCTGATTCATCGGATAAGGCATCGACCATCAGAAAAGCGAGTTGAGGGCTTACAACGGCTTGAGCGAGGGGGCTGTACTCATATAGAACGGTACCCTCTGAATCCTCGACCCGCCGAACGATGGTGGGACCGGATTCCGCTCCTGTACGTTTTCCGTCAGCGGCCAACACCCCATAAGCAGAGGTCAATTCAAGGAGGCTGGCAGAATCACGTGGTCCGTCCAGGCCCAGCTGCGCCAGCGTCCGATCAACGCTTTCCTGACCGAGGGCGGCCAGAGTAGTCTCAGCTGCATCCGGATAGACATTGGCTAAGGCGATCCGCATACTCACCGGCCCATGAGGATTCTCGCCGAGATCAACCACCATGCTGGAGGGTGTGCTGCCTCGCGAGAAGGCGGTCAGGTATGTAAAAGGGTCTAGAAGGTCTTCCGGGTTACGGGCCACATCAAACGGACCCTGCGCGGCCAGGATCTCACCCGAAACAGGGTCGATCACAACCAGTGCCCATTCTTCGATCTGGTGGTCGAAACCCGCGTCGCGCGGTCTCAAGGTGGGAAGCAGCGCAGCAGATACGCACGGGCTGCCCTCCGAGGTGGCCTTGACCGTACCGATGGACTCCCCGGCTAGCCTCAACACGTGGGTTTCGGCCGCACATGCGGCCTGCTGCTGCAGGTCGTAGTCTATGGTTGAGATGACTTTCAGGCCGCTCCGACCGATGATAAGTTCACCCAGTTCGCGGGTGACTTGGTCTATCAGGAACGTGGCGAAGCGTGGAGGTCCCGGCCCAGCCTGCGGCGGAAGAGGGTCATTCATGGCCGCGCGCGCCTGGGCGCGCGTGACAAAACCCGCATCCACCATGATGTCGAGCACCCTCTCCCTGCTCGCCTCATCGGTTAGTTGGCGTGATTGTGGGTCCAACATGGCTGCGAGCGACACGCTCTCGCCCAGGGATAGCTCGTCGGCATGCTTCCCGTAGTGAACCAAGGCTGCCGAATCGATGCCAAATGCAGCATCGCCATAATCGGCGCTGTTTAGGTACCAGGCTAAGACCTGCTCCTTGGGATACCGGCGGGTAAGCTCCGCGGCAAGCAGGGCACGTTGCACGACTCTGGCTAGCGATGGCTCGCCCGGGGG
>JAZGCZ010000058.1:0-28498 GCA_036477195.1 Anaerolineales bacterium
ATGAAGGCAAAATAATGCTTAAATGTATATCTTCCGACATGTAGGCCCTTAGTTCATACCCCTAAGATATTATTCATGCGCTGGGGCAGCTTCCCAGGTTAGCATTATGCATCTGGATACACGTCGATATCACTCTTTAATTGCATTTGACCTGAAAAATATCAAGCGGCCGGACTTCATTTTCAGAAAAATAACCCCTAAAGATACGGTTTTCCATAAACATTGGGCGTGGGCATCTGCCCTGGCACTGTTTTTCCTTATTACTGCCTTCCACCTCTGGGGTCTGATGAGATACCCCGCCCCGTTTGTAGATGAAGCCTGGGTAGGTGCCCGCGCCTGGAATTTCCTGGTGAGAGGACAGGCCTTTGGCGCACTTGACTATGGAGTGATTGATCAATTTGAGGGTTATTGGACATTTTTCCCCTGGCTGCCCACCGTCTTCTTCTCCTGGGGCATGCACTGGTTTGCCCAACCCAGTCTACTTGGAATGCGATTGGTTGCACTTGCATCGGGACTACTCTTACTTTCCGCTGTCTACCTTATTGCCAAATCAGTGGGGGGGGTGCGTCTTGGGAAATTAAGCATCCTGATTGTAGCGTTCTCTCTTCCCTTCGTATATTCATCCCATCTAGGGCGCATTGACATCTTCACTGCAACGCTAGGATTTTGGGGAATCGCAATCTACATGGTAAACAAATCCAAGCGCATTTGGATGAGCTTGCTATCTGGTTTGCTCATTGGAATCGCTTTCGAAACCCATGCACACGGGGCGATCTATATACCAGTAATCCTGGCCCTGTACTTCTTCGACTTCCGCTGGACGATGTTCACCAAACGACACTTTTGGAGCATGCTAATGGGCCTTTCCATGGGGCTCCTTTTTTATCTCGGATTGCATGTTCTCCCGTACCCAGAAGGCTTCTTGGCATTCAATCGGGTCGTCTACAGCCCTACGCATACGCCCCCCGTGCTTACTTTCGACTTTGCGATCATTCTTGATGGCATCGTTGATCTATTAAGATTGCTAGTGGATACGCATTTTCTCACCTTGCTGTTCATTCCCTTATTGTTTTTGGACTTAGCATACAGTGACAATCGTGAGCATCGCCAAATCCTAGTCATAGTCAGTTTCTTGGCAGTTGCTCATGCTCTATTGATCCGCAACAAACATTTTTATTATGCAATTCTGGTATCCCCAATTATTGATATCGCCCTCGCAATCTTTATACTTCGCGTTTTCGATAAGTCCCTGAAAAAGCGAGGGGTTTTCATCATCGGACGCGCTTTTGTTTTTGCAATTGTGATCTTTTCACTCTCGCTGAACCTAAGACTATTTGCAACGAATCGATCGAAGAATTACGATCAAGTGCGCGGGAAATTGTCGCAACTAATTCTTCCCGATGATACGCTCATGGGATCACAGACCTACTGGTTTAGTTTCTACGAAAATACCTACTTGTCTTGGGAGAACCTCATTTATTACCAGCGCAAATTTGAGGGGAGCGACATCGAAGATGCTTTCAGAGCATTTCGCCCGGATATTCTTATTCTCGACCAACACTGGGACAAATTTTTCAGTGACGAGATAACAGAAGACATTTATTATCAAAGCCTGCGACTGTCAAGATCGGAGTTCGATCATTTTCTCACAGATATGAATGCGGTCTTGCTGACGACAATTGATGATGAACAATACGGCCCTATACTGCTATATCGATTACGCTGGGAAGCGTAGCATTCGGGCTGTATGCCTGCACAGATAGAAATTTCCTAACCAAGCTTGACAATATGAACCAGCCTCAACAAGCTTGACATTATGAACCAGCCTCCCAGGATGGCTTGATTTTCATCCGGATTCCGGGCCTACCCACAGGAGAGCGCGTAAAGCACGATTTGCTCATCGCGTCGCAACTCCCTCAGGCAATCTGGCTCAAATGACTGGAAGAAAACATTAGCCGCGATAGCGTGAGAGCCGGTTGGATCATGCTGAAGCAGGAATCTCATTCCGTCTAGATCGAGAAGAAAATGAGTTGCGCCTCGTTGCTTGAGCCGCGTTGCAATGCCTTCAGGCGTCGCTTCCCCTAGTGCGAGTTGAGTCCACTGGGACTGTTCGGCATCCGCCAGGCAGCGGTCGTCGCAGTAGTAGCTTTGGCCGTCCCAGGCCATGTAGACCCGGTCCGTTGGCTTAAGGGATGAGAGAATGTAGCGTACGGCTGGGTAATCACCGACCCTCCGCTCGAGGAAGGAATCCTTGGATTCGCGGCCGATCACCACTGGGATCGGCCGCGTGTTGGTGAGGTAGATGACCTGGAAAGCCAGCGTGAAGCCCACCAATCCCGCGACGATGCCCGGTACGAGGATTCTGGCCCACTTCTTCGCCGGCCCAGGGCGAGCCAGCCAAGCGTCGAGAACGCTGGCTGCCATGAGGCTCAGGACGGGGTAAAGAGGAAGAAGGAATCGAGTCTGTTGAGTGCCAGCTGCCCACAGCAGAAATCGTAGGAGTGCCATCCAACCTAGTGGACGAAGCGGGTGTTCGCGCTTAAGAAACGGAAACCCGAGAGCGAGCAGGAAGAGCAGGTTCGGTATGTCGATCTCCCTGAAGAAAGTTCCGAAGGCTGCCGGCTGAGTGTAAAGATGAAGCGGCAGGAGCAAAGTATCAACCAGGGAGCGCCCAACGCCGAATGACCGCAGGTAGGCCATTAGCATGGCCACGCGTTCCGCAGGCCAATCCGGACCTCCAATAAGGAACGGGTAAACAGGGTTACCGGCCCAAATCAGGTTCTTCATGTACCAAGGCGCGGCGACGAGCGCCGCCGCCCCACCGAACCAGAGGGCATTGCGAAATCTCTCAGCAACGGTGCTGGTAGACCGTTCGGTAAGAAAAGCCAGGAGGAGAATAGGAAGCAGGGCGACAGCGGTGTACTTGGACCCCATCGAGAATCCCGCTAAGGCCCCACTTACGACGATCCACTGGCGTTGAGGTGCCCTGCGCCATTCCAGGAACGCTGCCACGGCAAGGAATTCGAACAGCGCCCATGCCATATCGGCATAGGCGAAGCTACCCCAGACTGGGTAAATCGTGACCCCAAGAAGTATCCCGCCTGCAAGCCATCCCCCGCGGTTGCCAAGATGCCGCCGCGCCACGGCGAAGGTCGATAGAAGCAAAATCGCAGCCAGAGACAGGTGGAGAACCTTGCTGAAAACCTCGCTCTTGGCAGCCAATCCGACAAGATAGAGCATTTCGGCCAGAAGCGGACCGTTGGCCTGCCACAAATCCGGGAGGAGCGCGAGTTTTTTGGAGTGCAGGAACAGGGCGGGGGCCTGAAGGTGATACATTAATCCGTCGTAGTCCCATACCGGGACCAACGCTTGAATAAGGCTCATCCCGAAGATGGCAATCGCGGCCGCGAGACTGGCTATGAGCGCCGGATGGAGCGAGCGAAAAGGGTGCCACGGGTCACCCCACTCCCTGCCCTGCGATATCGTTTCGCGCCAGGCGACCCATCCGGCGATTGCGAGCCATAGGAACACGGTCAGCGGGGAAAGCTTGCCTGCCAGACCGAGGGCAAGGACGCCATAGGCGAGCACTCCCAGTCCAAGGGCAAGCGAGATGACTAGGGCAAGAAGGGGATCGGCTGTCTCAATCTGGATCCAGCGGAGAATTAACTGCCCGAGGCCTCGTCCACAGTAAAGAATCAAGCCGGCCAGTCCGAGGGCAAAGAATGCATCCACGATCGCGCCAGCCCCTACAGCCTCGATAGTCCGTTCCGGTACCAGAAGGCGCGTAAGGAGAAGCCCGAGGGCGAGCGCCGGTGCGGCTGCTCGCATGGAAGCGATGGATACTCGCCTCATCCTTCGGTCACCGGACACTGGATCTCCAAGGCGCGCACTTCACTGGAACTCTGCCATTCGTCTTTCCGAATGCACTGCTCGGGAACTGCCGGTGCCTCGTCGCGCTCTGCCTCTTTCACCGGCTGCGACAACGAATGGGTCGCGGTGCACGGCTGGCGCAGTTCATTAATTTCCCCGATCGCAGCAATTCGTCCCCCAGTCTACAATCAACATCTCCTTCTTCCGGTAGTAATTAGGTTGCGGTTCTGCGGGTGGACATTCTTCCAGGCCTTTTGTAGATCAGCCAAAAGGAGCTGGTTTGGTCGCCAAGCCGCGGATCATTTGCAGATTCAGTTTGGGCATGTTGATAAAATCAAACATATCTCAATTGTAGCGTTCTGCCTGAGGGTGGGTGAGCGTCAAAGATGGTTGCCAGGCGATGCGTTACTCACAACTGGCCGGAGATCAAGGGTGTGTTAGAGAAACAAGAAAGGTATGCGTTCTGTCCTTTTGAGCGCATTCTCGGGCGACAGCACGCTGGGATCACCCGACAGAATTCACGCAAAAATCATTAATTTCAAAGGGCGAACTGCGCATAGCCATCGTTTTATAGGCACATTGTTGCGTGGAATGTTACGGCCAAAGGCCCAACCGTGAACTAATTGCCCTAATCCCAAAGGTGTCAGGCTTATCGGAGATCAGATTGCAAACCTGCAAAACAATAGAATTAGCGCGGAGCATTGGACAGAATGAACATTGAAGCGATTGAAATCCACCATATTTCGATGCCGCTCGTGCATCGATTCGAGACCTCCATGCATGTGGAACAAGAACGTGAGTGCATCCTGATCCATGTCGAGGGTGATGGGCATGAGGGCTGGGGCGAATGTGTGGCGCAGAAAGTTCCTTGGTATTCCTATGAATCGATTGGAACGGCCTGGCATGTGCTGGAGGATTTCCTGGTGCCGGCCGTTTTGGGAAGGGAGCTGGAAGCGCCATCGGCATTTCCTGAGCGTGTCATGGGAATCAAAGGACATCCGATGGCCAAGGCAGGTCTTGAGCTGGCTTTATGGGACCTCGCGGGCCAGATTGGAGGCGAGTCGCTGTCTGAGATGCTTGGGGGAGAGCGGACGCAAGTCGAGGTCGGGGTTTCGATTGGTATCCAAGACGATGTCGAAACGTTGCTCAACGTGGTCCGAGATCATCTCAGTGAAGGATATCGTCGGATTAAATTGAAGATCAAGCCGGGAATGGATCTTGAATATGTAGAGGCAGTGCGTGAGGCTCATCCTGATCTACCCCTGCAGGGCGACGCCAATGCAGCCTACGACGCTCACCAATCAAAGATTTTCAAAGATATGGATCGATTTGCGTTGATGCTAATCGAGCAACCCTTCCCGGAGGAAGACATTCAGGCGCATGCTGAGTTGCAGGCCCAAGTGTCCACACCCGTCTGTCTGGATGAAAGCATTCGCTCGGTCACGATGGCGCGTCAAGCTCTGGACCTAGATGCCTGCCGCATTATCAACATCAAGGCGGGGCGAGTGGGGGGGCTGACCGAGGCGGTCAAGATCCATGATCTATGTTCGGCCCGGAATATTCCGGTCTGGTGTGGTGGGATGCTGGAGACAGGTATTGGGCGGGCATCGAATCTTGCTTTAGCATCGCTGCCTCGATTCACGCTTCCCGGGGATATTTCGGCCACCGACCGCTACTATGAAGTGGATGTAGCGAATCCTCGCTTCGAGCTCAATTCAGATGGGACTATCGGCGTGCCAACTGAACCCGGTTTGGGTGTCGATGTCGACCAAACTGCGCTGGATAAGTTCACCATTAGAACCACGCACTTTGCGGCGTGATAGGGTCGGATTGCGCTCGAAAACCATCCATCAGGACCACGCACTTTGGGGCGTGATAGGATCCGGTAGCCTAGCCAAGCAAGCCGAGGATCCAGTCGATTGATAAGGCTCCGGCGTACGCAAGAACGAGCATCTTAATCAGCTTGCCTGCGAATGCCCAAACCAGAAACGCAAGCACTGGCATTCGCAGTGCGCCTGCCGCCGCTCCCGCAATATCAAAGAGGGGATTTGGCACGGCGGCCAGAACCAGCACGGTCCATCCGCCATATTCCTTCATCAATTCCTCAAGTCGATTGTACGAGGGGGCTCGTTCGAACACTCCCCGTCCACTGTATCCAGCGAGGTAGCCGGTTAACTCTCCAAGCGCGGCTCCAGCCGCGGCTGCCAATGCGACCAAAATCGGATTGAAAATGCTGCCCGCGATAATGGTGACGATGAACCCTGGCGCCGGCAACACAACGGTGGCGTTAGTTATTAATGAGATAAAGAAGATCCCGGGATATCCCAGGACCTCCAAGTTTTCGATCTGGTCTCTAAGAAGATACGCGGCGACCGTGATGGCGATCACCGCCATCAGCGCCAACACGCGCAGCGCGGTGGTGCGCCAATCGTATGGGCGCACCTCTTCGGTTTGGGGAGCCTCTTCGCTCACTGCTCCGATATCTCTATCGCCTCAATGATTACTGCCGACTCGCTCGGGTCGCTCGGGTCGCGTACCGGAATCGCAAGTACGACATCCATACCCGAGGCCACGTATCCGAACACCGAGTGCTTATCATCGAGCCAGTCCGTTTCGATATGTGTGATGAAAAACTGTGACCCATTTGTATTGGGCCCCGCGTTGGCCATGGACAGCACGCCCGGGCCGTCGTGGCGCAATTCCTGATGAAACTCGTCTTCGAACCGATAGCCGGGACCTCCCGTTCCTGTGCCGGTTGGGTCACCGGTCTGCGCCATGAAATTGTCGATCACTCGATGGAAAATCACCCCGTCATAAAAGCCCTCCCGGGCTAGAAACACGAAGTTGTTAACCGTGTTTGGCGCCTTATCGGCGTAAAGCCGCAGCCCTATATCGCCGCCGGCGGTCTTGATCGTGGCATTGTAGGTGCGCTCCGGATCGATGCTCATCTGGGGCGGAGAACTGTATTGATTTGAAGCCATTCTTGCCTCCCTTTTATCGGTTATTGAGCAGGGCGGATATGCGGGCAACGACCATATCCATCGCGACCGTGTTCAGTCCGCCCTCCGGAATGATGACATCCGCAAAATGCTTAGAAGTTTCGACAAACTCTTCATGCATTGGGCGCACGGTCGTCTGATACTGCTGAATGACTGAGTCCATCGAGCGACCTCGCTCCTGAATGTCTCTCTGAAGCCGCCGGATAAAACGGATATCTGGCGGCGTATCCACGTAGATCTTCACATCAAACATCTCCCGTAGCTTAGGTTCGGCAAACACCAGAATTCCCTCCACTAGAATGACCGGATGGGGCTCAAGAATTGATGTTTCCCGGGTCCGCTTATGCTTCGTGAAGTCATATATCGGGATCTCCACCGTCTCCCAGGCTTTGAGCTGCTTGAGCTGGGCAATCATGAGATCTGTATCGAGCGAATCCGGATGGTCAAAGTTAACTGATTCCCGCTGAGCCAGGGGAAGGTCATTTAGATCGCGGTAGTACGCATCGTGAGGCAGAAAAGCGATGTGCTCGGCGCCAATGCGACCTAGCACGACCTCCGCGATGGTTGTCTTGCCCGAGCCGGTACCACCTGCGATACCGATCACAAGCGGCGGCGCTCTATCTGCCATGGGGGAATTATAAAGCGCCGGCTAGTAGGGATGCGAACGCGGTCAGAGGATGTGATCGCAGCCAGCGGCTGCGGCCTGCGGCATTTGGATGCAAGCGCTGCTGGTGGATATGATCGCGATCGGCGGATACGGCTGCGGCCTGCGAACGTGCACGCGGCATGTGGATGCGAACGCCGCCAGTGAATGTGACTGTAATTAGTTGATTTTTGCTACCTGGCCTGCGGTAAGTTGCAGGAGGTCGTCGGGCGACAAGCTAAAGACTGACCGCGGTGTACCGGCTGCGGCCCAGATGATTTCATATTGCAATAGATCCTGGTCGATGAGGGTTCGGATGGACTCCAGCAGACCGACTGGCGCTACCCCACCGATGCCGAAGCCTGTTCGTTCCCGCACGAAATCGGCGTCCGCCATTTGGACCGGCTCTCCCATAGCCTGATTTACCCGCTCGAGGTTTGCCCGATTGGACCCACTTACGAGCACAAGATAAGGACGGTTGCTGTTGGTACCACGAAGAACCAGCGACTTCACGATCTGTCCCAGCTTGCATCCAACTGAGTCCGCCGCCTCCTGCGCGGTACGGGTACTCTTTGGCAATTCAACGACCTCCAGCGATAGCCCTGATTGATCCAGAGCTTGCTGCACGCGCCTCATGCTTGAGGAGATTTCTGTCATGGCTACCCTACGCGAGATTTCAATAGACGGGATCGCGAAAAGGGTGGGCGAAATAGGCTCGCGAAATAGTCACGCGCAAAGAGGGCGTGAAACGGTTGTCTTGCAAAGAAGGAGCCACCAGTCCGAGTCGAACCCACGACCTAACGACTCCGAACCGAAGTTCGGTGGTGGGTCGTGAGCGAGAATTCTACACCCTCAAGCGCGTCCTCTGTCGAACTAGTCTTGTTCCGCGTTCCATCCTCTTCAAAACAAGTAAACTTGCCTCATAAGTGAATGGTATGAGTGCCGAACACTCCCATAGAGGGACAATGTGCCCTGGATATCGCGCGAAGTGGCCCTTTTTGAGCAGTTCGAAGCTCTTCGTTCAAAGCAGGGAACGCGAGGTGCCTCACGGCATTTAGGTTGAAACCGAAGCACCCTTTGCAACTTATCATAAGCCTTGGCAGCTTGGCGATGATAGCCACCGCTGTGCCGTGGAGCCTCGAGCCCCTATCATCGGCTGCGGCGGTACAGCCTACTGTCGCCTCCACGCCAACCCCCACTCCGACACCCGGCCCACCTCCAACTTTCACGGGCGTTTACCGAAACACCACTGAAGGCTTCTCTCTGGTGCTGCCTCAAGGGTGGGTGGGCCAGGAAACGGGCGATCGAGCCCCCACGCTGCTAATCCAGAATCCCTTGCAGACTTTGGATGCTGAAGTCTACGTGTTCCCCCTATTGGATCCGCAGCCGGCAGAGGAGTGGCTCATGGAGGCGGTGGCTGGCTACGGCGAGGTCGCGGTCACTAGGGAGTCTGCCGTGCAACTGGGCCCCGACACCAGTGGATACCAGGCCGTGTTGAGCTGGAGCACCGACACAGGGCTTCAGGTGCGCGAGCAGTGGACGGCGATCGTCAGGGGCAGTCAGGCGTTCCTCATCCGCGTCGTCGGCCCCGCGGCGGAATACGACCGGTTGGCTGGCGCCGTCAACGCCTTCGCGTCCAGCTTTACGCTAGAAGCTCCCGCTCCCTTCGGCGCGTCGCAAGACGACTCCCTCTTCTTGAGAGGAGGCGAGATCCTGACACTGGACCCACCTCTCTTCCGCGGCAGCCCGGCGGGGATCCCCGGGGCCATCTTCAGCGGCCTGGTGAGGCTGGACCGAGACCTGCGGGTGGTGCCGGACATCGCTGAGGACTGGGAAGTGACGGGCGGTGGGACTGTGTATACCTTCCACTTGCGCCCGGACGCTCTCTTCCACGATGGTAAGGAGCTGACGGCCCACGACTTCAAGTACGCGTGGGAGCGCGCCGCTGACCCGGCCATCGACTCGCCGACGGCCCGCACCTACTTGGGCGACATTTTAGGGGTCAAAGACAAACTGGACGGAGAGGCGACGGAGATATCCGGCCTGCAGGTGCTGGACGACCTGACCCTTCAGGTAACCATCGACGCGCCCAAGCCCTACTTCCTCCAAAAGCTGGCCTACCCTACCGCCTACGTGGTCGACCGGAACAATGTGGAGTCAGGCGATAATTGGACCGATACACCCAATGGCACTGGCCCCTTCAAGCTCAAGGTGTGGGAGAAAGACGAGTTGCTGGTCCTGGAGCGAAATGAGCAATACTTGGGCGGTGTGCCCCAGCTGGCGCACGTCGTGTACCGTCTGTTCGCGGGGCGTCCCATGATCATGTATGAGCAAGGTGAGATTGACCTGGTCCCTGTATTCACCTCTAACATCGAGCGCGCTCAGGACCCGGCCAATCCCCTCAGCAACGACCTGGAGGTGGCCTCGCAGTTCTGCACCAGCTATATAGCCTTCAACGTAAACATGCCACCCTTTGACGAGCCTAAGGTTCGCCAGGCCTTTGCTCTCGCGCTGGACATAGATAAGCAACTGGCCGTCAGGCTGAAGGGGATGCCAGATCGGGCCAGCGGTATTGTTCCTCCCGGTATGCCTGGTCATAACCCAGCTCTCTCGCCGGTTCCCTTCGACCCGTCTCAAGCCCGGTCCCTCCTGGAACAATCTCGGTACGGTGGTGCGGATAACCTGCCCGTTATCGTATCCTTCGCGGAAGACGACGCCTTCCATTGGATGTGGCGGGAGTATCTAGGGGTGGAGGTTGAGGCGGTGTCGCTTCCCGAACCTCAAGACTACTTTGACCGGCGGGACGCCAAGGAGCTGCCTCTGGAGGCCACCAGCTGGTGCGCCGACTACCCAGACCCGCAGAACTTCCTAGAGGTGCTGTTCCACAGCGAAAGCGACCAGAATCACTTCGGGTACTCCAATCCTGAGGTGGACGCCATGCTGGAGGAAGCTGCCGTGGAGCCGGACCACGAGGCCCGCATGGCCCTGTACCAGGAGATTGAGCGGCGCATTCTGGACGACTGGGTTGCCGTCCCGCTCTGGCACAATCGCGGCTACGTACTGGTGCGCCCATACGTGAAGGGCTTTGAGCTGACGGCCGTGGGTATTCCGATTTTGCAGGACGTCTCCATTGCGCGCTAAGAAGGGTGGAGCCTGATGATGGATGCCATAAGGCCGAGGGTATTGCTGGGCCTGGCCAGCCTCATGTTGGCGGTGGCATGCGGGGCCCCGACGATCCCCACTCCCACCCCTACGCCTACTCCCACATTCACCGCGACCCCCACAGCCGTCCCAACGCTCGCTTATGCCGATGTCACGCTGGCTGCCAGCGAGGCCACCATCAACTTCCCGGATTCCATCAACTTCCAATTAAGTGCATCCAGCGCCCTCCCCCTGCGGGAGGTGGACCTGGAGTTTGGCACTGACCACGTTTACTCCTGTGCCACAAGGGAATATTCCAGCGTACGTCTGGAGTTCGAACCGGACACCGAGGTGGACCTTAGCTGGGAGTGGGAGATGAAAAAGACCGGTTCCATACCCCCGGGGGCCATGGTGTGGTGGCGCTGGCGGTTCACGGACGAAGGAAGCCGCTCCTATCTAGGCCAGCGGCAAGAACTGCAATACGAGGATGAGCGGTTCAAATGGCAGTCCCTCACCCAGGATAACATCACACTGTACTGGTATGCGGGCGGAAGGGACTTTGCCGCAGAGCTGGTCCAAGCTATGGAAGGTGGTCTCGCCTCGTTAGAGCTGGGGCGTGATTTGGTACAGCCCATCCAGGCCTTTATCTACGCCGACGCAGAAGATGTACGAGGCGCCATCCTCTTTGCCCAGGAGTGGACTGGGGGCCTGGCCTTCGGCTCCCACAACATTTTGCTGATCACCATCTCCCCCGAGCGTGTGGAGGAGGAAATCAGCGGGCTGGTCCATGAGCTGACACATCTGCTAATCCAGGAACTTACCTTTAACTGCTTCCGTGGCCTGCCGCCCTGGCTGAATGAAGGGTTGGCTACTTATGCCGAGGGGCCACTGGCTCCGTACCAGCAATCGGCGTTGGATCGTGCAGCCGCAGAGGACACTCTCATTACGCTGCGGAGCCTCAGCAGCAGTTTCCCGGCAAGCCACAGGGGAGCTGATCTCTCTTATGCCCAGAGCCAGAGTTTGGTGGCGTACCTGATCGATATCTATGGCTGGCCGAAAATGCGGGAGTTGCTGGCTGTCTTCCAGGAGGGCAGCACCTACGACGACGCCCTCCTCCAAGTCTATGGTTTTAATATGGACGCCTTGGACCATGAGTGGCGTGCCTCCCTAGCCCTTCTTGAGCCAGTGGAGCCCTGATCCGCAGCTTGTACACAGGCTTGTTCGCGTGCCGCCAACAGCTATTTCCACCAACACGCCAGAATCTTCCGAAACCCCCGCCCCTACAAATACGCCAAGGCCTCCAACGCCAACTCCAGGCCCAGCCGTGTTTTTCGATGACTTTACTGAGGATATTGGGGCCTGGCTCTTCTGCGATGTTTGTGAGTGGAGAGATGGCGCGCTATTCATGGGCCCATTCGCTGCAAACGAGTTTCATGACGTTATATGCGAGGCGTGTGGGCAATCCACCTATTTTCGTATGGCGGTCGACGCTACCTACGGCGAGGGACAGGTGGATCCTGGGTACGGTTTCCAATACGACATCGAGAGTGAAGGCTTTTAGGGATTGTGGAGTTCAGGTAGCGGTCTTGGTCTCTTAGTAATTTCTTAGGCATTCCCCTTGTCCATTGACCATTAGGTGCCGCTCCTCATGCACAGCCTTGGAAGGAAGGCTTGCGGGGATCGGATTCAACTTGTCCCTCTCTTCGAAGCTCAGCTCGATGCTGGGTCAGGAGCCACCAGTGAGAGTCGAACTCACGACCTAACGCTTACGAAGCGCTCGCTCTACCAACTGAGCTATGGTGGCATTCAGTTCGCAAGGCTGCATCAGAAAACTGCGCATAGCCATATTCTAGCGCCATAAAATCGCATTAATGCAGATTCCTGCGGCGGCCCCGACAGCTAGAAGCCGCAACCAGGACACCGCCAATGGGTCGCCAAGGCTTGCGACCGGCTCCCACGAGGCGGCATTATACCAACCCCTCTGGATAATACAGAGCGGAGCGGTGATAATCACAACATGCGAATCGCGATGCTTTCCTATCACACCTGTCCACTCGCAACCTTGGGAGGGAAGGAAGCCGGCGGAATGAACGTATACGTCCGTGAACTTGTGCGTTCCCTTGGCCGGCGCGGAATTGGGGTGGATGTGTTCACGAGATCGCAAGACGAGCACGTTCCCCACGTGCTTCATGACCTGGGCTACGGCAACCGCGTGGTGCATGTCCCGTGCGGCCCTGAGCATCCGATTCCAAAGGACGATCTTCCCAACTATCTGACGGATTATGTAAGCTGGATCAAGGATTTTAGTGAAACCAAAGGCCTGGAGTACGACGTAATCCACAGCCACTATTGGCTGAGTGGCGAGGCTGCGATGTCGTTGAGAGGCGAATGGGGCTCACCCTTTATTCAAATGTTCCACACTCTGGGCGAGATGAAAAATCAAGTGGCACGCAGCCCCGAAGAGATTGCCTCCCCTGCTAGGCTCGAAAGTGAAAGACGTTTACTCAGCGAGGCCGATAAGATCATTGCCTCCACGGAGGCTGAGCTCGCGCAATTCCGCTGGCTCTATCGCCAGGAGACCGACAAGGTCGAGGTTATCGAGCCTGGGGTCGACACGGCCCACTTCTATCCCATTCCGGCCGACGAAGCGAGAGAGTTTGTGGATGCAACGGATGATAGACGGATCATTTTGTTCGTGGGTAGGATCGAGCCGCTGAAAGGGCTTGACTCGCTTCTTCATGCCATAGCGTTGCTCGACCAGCTGGGTCATCATGAATTGCACCTGATGGTGATCGGCGGAGAGCCCGATGCGGATCCCGAGGAGATTACGGCCGAGATGGACCGCCTCCAGGCGATGACGAACAAGCTGCAGCTGGACGATCAGGTTACTTTCTTAGGAAAGCGGGACCAGGATGTGCTGCAGTATTACTACTCCGCGGCGGAAATCGTGGTCATGCCCTCACATTACGAATCCTTTGGGCTTGTTGCACTCGAAGCGATGGCTTGCGGCACACCAGTGGTGGCTTCTGAGACCGGGGGCCTAGTTTATCTAGTGAAAGACGGGGAGACCGGTCTCCACGTCCCCACCGCAGCCCCACAAGCACTTGCGGACAAGCTCCAGCATCTGCTTGAGAATGAGGCTGAACTGCGTCGATTAGGGGAGCAAGCGGCCAAATACGCCAGTGGTTTTGATTGGGGCAAAGTGGCCGACCGTACGATCGATGTGTATGAAGAGCTGGCGCAAAATACCATGCAGGCTCAAACCGCGGGTCAGTAACGCTCAACCGCTCAGACCCATTAACCCTCAAACCCGCCAACCCACAGGTGCACCAAGCACAAATCCACCAACGCACTGACCCACAGACCCGCCAGCTCACAGATCCACCAACCACAAATGGACCCTCCCACTGAGCCGCAAACCCGCCCACTAACAGATCCACCAACCACAAACGCCTTCAGATATTGCAAGCCAGCATTAAGGCATCTGACCCCCAGCATTTGTTGGGGGTCAGGTGAGGAGGAGAGCAAACCGACAAATTTGTTTTCTGGAGGGCGCTATGGTCGGAGCCGGTTTGCTACCCTAATTTATCACGCCAGAGTGCGCGCGTTCCTTACAGCAGACTTACACACTATTTGATCATCCAAAGCTGAAATCGTATTTATGGAGTCCTATCATGGTCCCCGCATGCGGGATTAGATCGATTTCAAATTCCCGCAGTCGAAATCGCGAATTCGGAGGCTCACCATAATCCTCAGCGGTTGGGGGTGGACAGTTTTTGGCATCCCGTAATCGAATGCGTAATTTCGGAGTCCCACCATAACTCCTGGCGAACGGGATTGCAGAGATATTGAAATCCCCCAGTCGAACGCGCAACCAAAAATCTCTCTCGATATCCCCCGCGCATGGGATTGGATCGATTGATAAAGCCAGCTAAAGTTGGGGCTATGAAAACTGAGGACTTGCTGCGTTATGAGGCTGAGCTGCGTTCGGTCAAAGCTGCGTTTGGCGCTGCCGATCTGGTGCTTGAGTTGGCGCCCAACATCATCGACCCTGCAAAGATACTTACCCCTCGACAATATCCTCCGGACAGTCCTCAAGCTGGCCATTCGCGTCGATGTTCGGCCGGACCCCTCCCATAGTCTCGACCGTTCCGCGTGCCATAATGCAGCTTCCCGGTGCGACAGGATATCTGGTGGTGCGATCGATAATAGAAAAAGTGCCTTCCTCTTCGCTGAATATAGCTATGAATGGAATCTCTTCACCCGCCCACCAGCGCTGGATCACGCCATAGACACAGGCTTCGGATCCCTCATGTTCCACCGTGATGGTGTCCCACAATACGCAGCCGGATTCGGAAGAGGATCCTATCTCCGTCGGCAGGATTGCGGGTTCCTTGATTTCTGTGGGCAGCGGGGCCGCTGGCCGCCGGGTCGAGGTGGGCTCAGGGACCGGCGTTTCTGTCGGAATGTCAGTGGCAAGGGCCTCTGCAATCATAGCGCCTGCGGGGCCCTCGTAAATCTTGAGTAAGCCCCAGACGACGGCGCCAAGGACCGCAAGGATGATCACCATGCGCGCCACCTTCCCTGCCGTACGACGTATTCTTCCGGGTGGGCCCGAGACATCTGCTCGTAATTCGCTTACGCCCTCGGTTCCGGCGACCGATCTTCCGAACTCGCCCGTTCCTTTGGTGAGTGGTCCCGTTCCGCCCTGATAGCTACTTTCATCTGCCTCAGCTCCGGCCATCCAGATACTTGAACCTGAGCCTGTTCCAACGGGCTCGCCATGCTCTGTATCTTCATCTCTTTGCCCATAAAAACTAGACGACTCCGCCGCGAGTTCATCGTCAAGAGGCTCATCATAGAGCGACCGCCGAAGCTCGGATTGCGGCTTATCGTAGATCGATGCCTGTTTATCCTCCGAATGAGCATCCTCCAGTCCGCCATCCTGAGGTTCATCGTAGAGCGACTGCCGAAGCTCGGACTGTGGCTCGTCTGAGAGAGATGTCTCGCTCTCCTCCGAAAGGCCTTCAATCCTTGGACCTTCCTGAGGCTCATCGTAGAGAGAGCGGCGAAGGTCTGAATGCGACTCATCGTTGGGGGCTCCCTCCGAGGCCGTAGCTTCATCTTGAGGTTCATCGTAGAGCGGGCGGCGAAACTCGGATTGCGGCTCGTCGTAGACAGAGGCATCCGTCCCAAGATCGGAAAACGCGGCTACAGGCTCTTCGTAGTCCTCTGCTCCGACCCCGGCAATCGGTGCCTCCGGATCCTCAGCGATGAATTCCGCCGCAGCAGCCGCAATCGCGGCCGCCTCTTCTGAGTCGTCTTCGAGCAGACTTTGTCTGAGCGACTGGGCTAGGTCATCCGCAGATGAGCTGGTCTCTACGAAGGGAGCTGTGTGAGTCGTACCTGCAGCCCCGAGAGTTTGATCGCAATACTTGCAGCGTTCGGAGTCGATCTCGACCCACTCCGCGCAGTGGGGGCACCTACGCATCGACGTAAGCTGCGGCGGAGATTCAAGCTCGGTATGACAATGACGGCAAAAAACCGCATCGTCTTGAATCTCCTCTGAACAGTTGGGACAATTTCTCATTCCATAGATTATTGTAGCGACCGAATGGCAAGGCGCAATTTACACTTTGGTCCCAGAGACAGGTACCATAGAAATGACTGCTTAGAGGGGAATACAGGACACCAAAGCGCCTCAAAACCAGGTTATGGCAGAATCGCCGGAAAATTAAAAAGGAAGATTCTCAAGCGATCTACGTGCTGGAAGCGCTAGTATCGACTCTGCCAACCTTCGGCCACGTCAACAGACTCTAGCTCACCAGAATACACGCTTGCCCAAGGCCGACCGCTGCTGTTAGCGATGGAAGTCAATTCCTCGAGGCGTCCCACAGCAGTTTCAGCCAAGAAACGCTCCTGGTCCGCCTCCGGGAGCCCGGGAGCTTCCTGCCATATTGCACGTCCGGCGAGGAATCCCGAGGCCCCGTTCTCGCAAGCCAGTCTGGTTTGCAGATTGAACGTGTCATAACCAACGCCGGCACTCAGCAACACCCACGGCACTTCGGCTACTTCGGTTAGCTGCTTGCAGTGATCGGCCATCCTGGCCTCGTCCTTCTCAAAGTCTGGGTCACCTGGAAATTCTGCCTTAAGTACATCGATCCCCAAAGGGCAAAGCCGACGTGCGGTTTCGACGACCATTTCGGGTTTGAGCTCCGCAAACTCGGCGGTTCCCTTCTTGGGGCCATCGACGATATGGTAGGTCATTGGCTCAACAAGCATTGGAATGTCATTCGCCCGACAATCTTCAGCCGCCTGTACGATGAATTGCTCCTGCTGCTCGGCCGTAGCGCTCCCTGGGTTGTAGTAAAGCAGGATCTTCACCGCGGAAGCACCCATTCGCTTGATCTTGTCCACGCCCCAACCATCTGCAATTGTGGTGACCCGATCGCCCTCGGAATCGGTGTACCCCGTTGCTTCCAGGCTCACCAAGAATCCTTGGGTTCCCGAAATATGGCCACCTCTTAGGGCTGGCGCCGCGCCAAAGACAGGATCGATCAGAATGGCGCTGGAGTGGGGGGCGAGGGCATCTAATAGCTTTATCTTGTAATCCACCATCTCTTGGTAGCTGACTGATTTTGGATCTTCAGCATTAATGGCCTTTTTTAGTGACCCGCGGTGATCCAGAGCTGTGATGGTAAAGAGCCCGTGAGGATTTGCGATTTCCTGCAATCCCCGTAGCTTTCCAAGACTCAGTGATTTATCCATCAAACCTCCCGCCGTAAGAACCCCATTGTACCGACAGCGATGGGACTTCAAATCGTAAATTGAGCGAGCCTCTCAGGATCACACTGGGAACCAATCCGACAACCGGCTTTGCTCAAAGTCGACCTTTGCTTGGTAGTGCTCGGTGGCCGGCTCGGCAAGCTGCACGTCTGCATGAGGTTCGGCGAGGAAGTCGCCTTTGACAAGCATGGCCTTGCCATTCCCAACCTCCAGGAAGCAGTAGCCGGTTCCATCATAGTTTGCCTGAGCGGATTCACCACGTAGACTCGCCGCTATTCGTTCGGCAGCGACCTTGGCATGTGCTTCGGCAAAAACCCCCGCCTTTGGCAAGGTCTTCTTACCGTCGGCCAGCGGGATCGATACCACGTCACCTACCGCATACACTCCGGGGAAATCCGTTTCGAGCGTGCGGGAATCCACTTTGACCCAAGCACTCCCGTTCGTAAGTCCGCTGTCTACAACGACCGGGGGGCAGATATGCCCTGGAATTCCGATCAGAAGATCATAGGCCGCGGTAGCCGTTTCGAATCGCACCTTTCCACTTTCAATGCTCTCTACGGGATGTAAGGGATGAAAGGCGATCCCCTCTTGAGAGAGTCTTTCCTCAAGCACCGAGCAACCGCTCTCTCCAATTACAGGGAGAGACATCGGCTTCGGCGAATACACATGAATCTCGGCCTCCACTTCATTCGAACTGAAATATTCGCTCAGCAGCAGCGCGGTCTCAAACGGAGCTGGAGGGCAGGGATACGGCATGCTCGGGAGCACAATCGCCACTCTGCCGCCTTCAAATTCCGCAAGTCGGGAAGCTTCGGTTTCGATGTTCAGCGGGTCATAGAAATTGAGACCGTACTGCGAGAGTCCCGGCATGCTCTCCCGCTTGGCTTGGGCGCCCAGGGCCACAATTATTGCGTCCGCCTCCAGCCGCTCACCATCCACCGTTGCAGAGCGAGTGCCTGGATCTATGGATTCGATCGTGCCCTGCCGAACCGAGACCCCGTGATGTTCAAGTGCCTTAAGCGGACGCATCCCTTCTGCCATCGGCGCAGTTCCAAGGAACGCCCAGGTCTTTCTGAATCCAAAAAAGAACTTATCACGCTTGTCGACGAGCGTGATCTCGTCGTCTGGAGCAAGCTGCTTACTCAGCGAAACTGCAGCCGCGACACCGCCGAATCCCCCACCGAGTATCAAAACCCTTGCCATTCCTCGCCTCCTTTGGAGTCTTTAAGAGTTAAGTTTACTCCTGCTCAACCTGAGCAGCGGTTGAAGACCGCTCGCGCTTTGGGATTCCCATGAATCCCTCATGAGCGGGTGGGGGTGCTGAGTGATAAACTGTGCGCCGACGACCGATCAATTAAGATCGGTCATTTCTTAAATTAATAGTCTCTACCTTGCAATGACCGTTTGAGTACAATAGTGCGATTTTCCGCTAGGAGGGATTGATTCTGAGTCCCGAAACCAGACCGGATCGAACGAAGTGGGCCGTCGCCGCGCTAACGGGCGGCTTTGTGATCACTATCCTGCTGCTAGGTATCCTGGTGCACTCAATCACCCGGGACCTGACTGCGGCATGGACCGGTACAGGGCTTAATCCGTTCCAGGCGATTGCTTCCGGGACCGATGGAAATGGGCAGCCGCTGCTTCCTGGCCAACCCACGCCGACGATCCCACTTCCGGAAGTCACTCCCATGCCTTGGAACGGCAAGACACGCGTCACGATCCTGCTGATGGGGCTCGACTTTCGCGACTGGCAGGGAGCAGTTGGGGCACCTCGTTCAGACACCATGATTCTGCTCTCCGTTGAGCCCGTTAACAAAAATGTAAGCATTCTCTCCATTCCGCGCGATCTATGGATCGACATCCCGGGCTTCCAGCACAATCGCATCAACACCGCATACAGCTCAGGCGAGGGGAACCGCCTCCCGGGCGGTGGTGCAGGTCTGGCCATGAAAGCGGTCGAGAGCCTGGTGGGAGTTCCCATCCAATATTATGCGGTGGTCGATTTCGGGACGTTTGAGCGGCTCATTGATGAGATTGGTGGCGTGGATGTGCTAGTTAAAGAGCGCGTCAAAATATCGCCGATTGGACGTACCAGCCTCTGGCTAGAGGCCAAGCCGTACCATCTGGACGGGCCTGAGACTTTAGCGTACGCGCGCACACGCAGAGGTCCCGGCGGGGATTTCTCACGGGCAGCGCGGCAGCAGCAGGTTGCCCTGGCAATCTTGGATCGGGTGGTGGGATTCGACATGATCGGAACCTTGATTGCCAAGGCCCCCATCCTTTATCAGCAGCTGGCTTCCGGCGTACGCACGAATATGTCGCTGGAGGAGATGATCTCCCTGGCCTGGCTGGGGGTTTCAATCGATAAGGCGAATATTCGGCAGGAGGTCATTTCTCCTCCGAATATGGTGGGTTTCCACACCACCGATACGGGGGCGAAGGTGCTGCGGCCGGTGCCGTCCGAGATCCGCAAGCTCCGGGACGAGCTGTTTATTGACACGAGTTTGATCGGCCAATGAGCAACCGGTGCGGGACTCTATCGGGAACAGTACTGCGCATAGCCATATATCGGGAGGGATTTGCACGGGGGAAGTCGCTCATTCTGAAAGCATTCATGCCGTGGATGCTTCCCTCGCGGCAGCGATTCATCCTCGAGGAGCATCCCCTTGAGCAGCTTTGATGAGACTGGCCCGCTCCGACCCCCGGCGCAGCCAGAACTAGAGCCGGATGGCTCGACGCGCCGCTGGCTGCTATGGGTGGTGGGAATAGTTCTGTTTGCCATGGTTGTACTGGGAGTGGGCGGGATTTCGGGCTACGCTTCGGGCCTCAATCAAAGAATTTCACGCTCTGACAGCGAAAGTTCGCTCATTGTTCAAGAACAATTCGATCTGGGAGTGCAAGATTTGTTAGAGGGTCGCTACGAACTCGCCCGGCAGCGTTTCGCTTTCATCATTGAAATTGAGCCCGATAATTCATCGGCGCGTGAGCTCCTGGGAGATGCGCTCGTCGCGCTGGATCAACCCACGCCAGCTCCAACCCTCACTCCTAGCCCGACCCTCGATATCAGTCCAACACCGACGCTCGATCTGAGTTCAATAGATGGGTTGTTCGCGGCCGCCCAGGCCGCGCATGGTTCCGGTGATTATGACGCCGCATTCGAAATGCTTGTAACGCTGATCGCAGAAGTGCCAGATTTTCGGCGGGAAGATGTGAATCAATTGCTCTTTGCCGTGCTACGAAATCGCGGTCTCGATAAAATCTGGAGGGGAGATCAAGAGCAAGGTATCTACGATCTGACCCTTGCAGAACGTATATCTCCATTGGATAGCCAGGCCTCGAGCTGGCGCACCTCGGCCGCGTTCTACCTTTTCGCCAACAGCTACTTTGGTCTGGACTGGGCACTAGCAACCGAATATTTCTCGGGGATCTGCGGTGCGGCCATCTGGGATGCTTGCTGGAAATACTCTCAAGCGGCGTGGCAATACGGCAACAAGCTACTGGAGGCGGAAGACCCTTGCGGCGCGGTTTCGCAGTACGATGCCTCGCTGCGCACTCGGGAAGACGAGGGCAAAGCTCCTACAGCCACCCAGGCTGCCGATATTTGCCTGACGGCCACCGCACCTGCACCAACTCCCACCCCCAGCCCGACTTTCGATCTCACAACAACTGTGACTCCTTCGGCAACAGTTTCGGGGCCAACGCCCACCCCGAGCCTTACCGAAACGATCGGGCCGAGCCCCACGCCCACCGAGACCCCGACTCCTACTCCAACACCGACCAATACTCCCGGGTAGAACGGCTTCGCCGACCCCTCTCAACCTCGAGGTTAGAATACTATTTCAACTTCAAACCCCTATGACGTCCGAATTCGACTACGACTTGTTTGTAATTGGTTCTGGCCCGGCAGGTCAGCGCGCCGCTATCCAGGCCGCCAAGCTCGGAAAACGTGTGGCTATCGCAGAGCGGAAAGCCGTCGTCGGCGGCGCGTGGATCAATACCGGCACCATCCCGAGCAAGACGCTGCGCGAGGCAGTGCTCTATCTCTCTGGCTATCGGCTGCGCGATCTGTATGGCGTGTCTTATTCGGTAAAGAAGGACATCACCATGTCTGACCTGCTGGTTCGGACCGATCATGTGGTGAGGCAGGAACTCGATATCGCACGCCACCAGCTCCAACGCAACTCAGTGGAGTTGATTACCGCTGAGGCCTCCTTCATTGACGCCAATACCCTTCGTCTAGCATCGATTATTGATCGCGGCCAGCGCACGGTGACCGCCGACAAGATTGTCGTGGCGACCGGAACTACCGCCACACGACCCCCGGATATCGAATTTGACGGAATGCGAATACTGGCCAGTGACGACATCCCGAAACTGAGCCATATTCCCAAGTCGTTAGCGGTTGTAGGCGCGGGGGTAATTGGTAGCGAGTATGCCTCGATGTTTGCGGCGCTTGGGGTACGGGTAACGATGATTGACAAGCGGAATCGCCTGCTTGACTTCGTCGATGCCGAGATCGTGGATACGCTGATCTACCATTTGAGAGAAAATCGAGCGACCCTTCGCTTGGGAGATGAAGTCACGGCCATCGAGCCAATAGAGACCACCCTTGGCGCGCAGGTACGAATTCATCTAGCCAGCGGGAAGAAGCTCACCACAGACCAGGCGCTCTACAGCATCGGCCGTACTGGAGCCACCCAGGAACTCGGCCTCCAATCGGTCGGCATTAAGCCAGATGACCGCGGTCGTTTGAGCGTAAATGAGGACTATCAGACCGAAATCCCCAACATTTATGCGGTCGGGGATGTGATTGGCTTTCCGAGCCTTGCTTCAACCTCGATGGAGCAAGGAAGGCTGGCGGCTCGACATGCTTTTGGCTTGGAAAGCAAAAGCATCCCGGAGCTCTTCCCGTACGGCATCTTCACCATCCCTGAAATCTCTATCGTCGGCAAAAATGAGCAGGAGCTGACCAAGGCCGGCGTTCCCTACGAGGTGGGTAAGGCGCACTATAAAGAGATCGCACGGGGTCAGATCCTAGGCGACAGCAGCGGACTCCTCAAATTAGTGTTCCGCCATGGCTCCGGAGAGCTGCTGGGCGTGCACATCATCGGGGAAGGCTCTAGCGAGCTGATTCACATCGGGCAGGCAGTGCTGGCCTTCGGCGGAAATGTGGATTACTTCATCAACACGGTCTTCAACTATCCGACGCTGGCGGAAGGCTATAAGACGGCCGCATTTGACGGAATCAACCGCATGGGATCACCATCAGATACGATCACCCTCCGCCCCATGGGTAAAGAGACCTCTAACTGAGCAAATTCGTCTACCCCCAGACGCATACGGTCGATCAAGTCGACGATTATCACGGTACGCGGATTGCGGACCCTTACCGCTGGCTCGAGGATTCAGACACCCCTGAGTCCCGAGACTGGATCGAAGCTCAGAATAAAGTAACCTTCGAGTTTCTTGAAGCCATACCTGCCCGCGACCGACTCCGAGATCGCCTAACCGACCTTTGGGATTACCCGAAGGAAGGCGCCCCTGTCAGGCGCACGGGGCGCTACTTTCAAACCCGCAATTCCGGCCTCCAGGATCAGAACGTACTGTATGTGATGAATTCGATCGACGGCGAAGCGCGCGTCCTCGTGGATCCCAATACCCTTTCAGAAGACGGAACCGTGGCTCTGACTCAATGGGCGGTAAGCCCGGACGGCGCGCTGCTGGCATACGCCACAAGCGAGAGCGGTTCAGACTGGCTGACCTGGCGCGTGAGAAATGTCGGATCGGGAGAGGATCTCCCAGACCTGATCCTGTGGAGCAAATTCTCCAAAGCATCATGGCTCAAAGACAGCAGCGGCTTTTATTACTCCAGGTACAACCAGCCAGCAGAAGGTCGTGAGACCACCGAACTCAATCAATACCACAAGCTTTACTTCCATCGTGTCGGGGAGGCTCAAGGTAACGACAAGCTGGTCTATGAACGTCAGGACGAGAAAGAGTGGGGCTTTGACGCAGCAGTTTCGGACGATGGCAACTACCTGGTTATCCACGTGTGGCAGGAAACGGATAAGCGCAACCGCGTCTTCTACCAAGACCTGAGTTCAAATGCAGATATCGTGGAACTTATTCCGGAGCTGCAATCCGAGTACATTTTTCTAGGAAACGATGGCCCGATTTTCTACTTCCGATCCGATTCAGATGCACCGCTCGGCCGCGTAATAGCGATCGATACTTTGGATGCCAAAGACCACAAGACGCTTATTCCTGAACAGAGGGACGCCCTCGAGTACATGATCATGGTGAATAACGAATTTGTCGGGTTGTACCTGCATGATGCTCACCATCGGATCGCCCGCTTTAACCTCAACGGCGAATCCCTTGGAGCCATCAAACTTCCAACGCTCGGCTCGGTGCCCAGCACCCTTAATGATTATGAGCTGACTGGCAAGCGTGATCACGACGAGCTGTTCTTCTCATTCTGGTCATTTCTCCATCCAAGCACAGTCTATCGATTCGATTTTCAAACGGAGAAAACGGAGCGCGTATCGTCGCCCGCGCTCAACTTCGACACCAGTAAGTTCGTAACCCGTCAGGTCTTTGTGACGAGTAAGGACGGTACCCAGCTGCCGATGTTTCTCACACATCGCAGCGATATGGAGGCCGGCGGGTCGAACCCCACGCTGCTGTATGGGTATGGCGGGTTCAGCATCTCGCTCACGCCCCGTTTCAGCGTGAGCAATTTAGTTTGGCTCGAACAGGGAGGGGTGCTGGCTTGGGCCGTCCTGCGCGGAGGCGGTGAGTACGGCGAGGAGTGGCATCAAGCCGGCATGCTGGAAAACAAGCAAAATGTCTTCGACGACTTTATCGCCTGCGCTGAACATTTGGTCGAGAGTGAAATTACGGAGCCGGAAAAACTGGCCATCATGGGGGGCTCAAATGGCGGTCTGCTGGTCGGCGCGTGTGTGAACCAGCGGCCAGAGCTATTTGGCGCAGCGATCCCATTAGTAGGCGTGATGGACATGCTGCGGTTCGACAAATTCACTATCGGGTGGGCCTGGGTCAGCGACTATGGATCTGCGGAGGACCCACAGCAGTTCGAGACGCTGAAGGCTTATTCGCCACTTCACAACCTTCAACGTGGAGTCCACTATCCTGCGACGTTAATCATCACCGCGGACCACGACGACCGGGTCGTGCCGGCGCACTCCTTTAAATACGCGGCCGCGCTACAGGTCGCCCAATCCGGCGAGGCTCCGACCCTTATCCGAATTCAAACCAAGGCCGGCCACGGGCTTGGCAAGCCAACCGCCATGCTGATCGACGAGGCGGCCGACATTTGGGCGTTTCTCTATGCGGTCTTAGATATCCCAGGAGAGAGATAGATAAGTGCATACGCGCGCACATAATAAAAGCGCTCCCTACCAGGGAGCGCTTTGAATGTTATCTGCAAAGCTTAGCGGATCGAAACGATGTAATCTTGGTTTGTGCGACCCTGGTCAGTCCGAAGGGGGCTGGAAACCAATTTGCGCCAGAACTCCCATTAATCCTCCGCCCTCAGTAGTCTCAATCTCGTAAGATACGATCTTGTCTCCTTCGACAGTGAGCTTTCCGGCTTCGTGCGGTAGCTTGACAGATTTTCCCGAAGCTGGAATTACACCAAAGCCCATTGGCGTGAGGTCCAGGTCCGCCGTGTGAGTTCCGCTCAGGTGAGTGCCGGTCTTGACGACATTTCCCTCGGCTCCCATGGTATGCAAGCCGAAATCGAGATCAGGCATACCAGCCTTCAGAGCCCTGGAAAAACCCAGCCACATTTGCGCATCCACAGGTTCAGGAACCGGCCCGCTGAACGTGAAATTGTCGGCGAGATATCCCATAACTTTGTCGTAATCGCCGGCGTTGAATGTGCTTACAAACTCGTCTACTAATTCTTGGGGTTCCATCAATTTCTCCTTTAACTCGATCTGCGATCCTTGGGAATCGTCAGCTTTGCTTCAATGAAGTATTTATGGGGCAGGCGCAGCGCGTTGCCGATCGTGCGAATTTCTTCGATCTCTTCGTTCGTTACCCTGCCATCAGCGTCACCCACCCCGAACAGTACTTTCAAGAATTCCACACGCTGCCCTTGATCGGTATTCTCGAAGAATTCCCGGGTCAGCCGATAATAGTCCATGTCAGGACCGATCTCTGAGACCGCCACCTCGACTACGAACTCGGCTTGATCACTGCTTAGCTCCCAGCCATCTTCCAGGGCCTTCGTCATGGTCGCTATCTCATCATCGGTGACTTCCAGGTCAACATGCGCCACACGAGCCATCAGACCGCCCGCGAGTGAGAGCAGCCGCAGCTCTGCGTCAGGGATATCTAAGCTGACTTCCTGACCATCCATGCGCAGCTGGATGCCGTAATACACCTTATTCTTGATGTAGTCTTCGAAATGCTCCTCACGATTGGGCGCATCGCGCAAAGCCTCCCCTCGTCGGGACACTGATCCTGACACGAGACGGCCAAAGCGCCCCAGACTTACCGCTTCAATCTCTGCCTCGATAGAATCGATGACCGTGCGCTCTTCGTCCGTTACGACTCCATCGGCGCCGACCAAGTCCTCCAACGCCTGCTTGACTAGTGCCCTGTCCTTTGAGGACCGCAGCTGGCCTTTCAGCTGATCCACGAGACGTGCGCGTTCAGCTTCGCCAACCGGCGACTTGATGTACATCTCGAGCGTTGCCCACTCTCGACCGGTCAGTTCGGGCAGCCGGAACAGCAGGTCTTTCAGGCTGTTGATCTCCTCGTTGGAGACTTCGTGGTCTGCCCACGCGGCAGCCACGATAACCTTGCCAAGAGTTAGTATGAGTTCTGAATTTGAAATGGTGCACCTCCGCAGCCAAGGATTATAACTTCTGCCTGCTCGAGAGTGCCTAAGGCTGCTTACAAAAAACGGACGGCCGGATTTCCGTAATACAATTTTCTGTTAATCCTGTTGAAAAGGGAGGTCCAATGAAGATTAGCGATCTGGCTGCATCTGTCTCTGAATCAGCCACCATGAAATTCAATGACCGAGCCAACCAGTTGCGGGCCGAAGGAAAACCGATCATCCATCTCGGCATTGGAGAACCCAAAAATAAGGCCCCCGAAACTGCGATAGCTGCCTCCTATAAGAAGCTGGAAGATGGCTACATCAAATACACTCCTGCGGCTGGACTGCCCTCGCTTCGGACCGCAATCGCAGACTATACGACAGAGCGATATGGTATGGAGGTTTCCCCGGCAAACGTGGTTGCCTCCAATGGATCGAAGCATGCGCTGTTCAATGTACTGATGGCGATCGTCAATCCCGGAGACAAGGTGCTCATGCCCGTGCCCTATTGGGTCACCTATCCAGAAATGGTGAAGCTGGTGCGCGCGACTCCTACATTCGTTCAGCCAGAGCCGGGCTCACTCGTGTCGAATGTCAGTTCGGTCATCGAGGCGGTGGATCAGGACACGGCTGCAATTTTGCTCAACAGCCCCAACAATCCTTCAGGGATGGTAGCGTCCGCAGCCTTCTTGGAGGAGCTTGTGCAATTTTGTGAGAGTCAGGATGTCTACCTCATCATGGACGACATCTACCGCGATTTGGTGTTTGATGGCGGCGAGGCTCCCTCCGCCTATCGATATACGAGCAACGCCCTCGACTCTTCGCATATCATCGTAGTCAGCGGGGTGTCAAAACTCTATGGGATGACCGGTTTCCGACTCGGCTGGTCGGTCGCGCCCGCCGAAGTGACCTCCGCGATCAACAAGATCCAAGGTCAGATGACATCCAATGCTTCCGTCATTTCGCAGGCCGCCGCAGAGGGTGCCCTATCGGGCGATCAGCGTGTGGTGGAGGAGCTCCGCATCCACTTGCAGACAAATCGAGATCGACTGCTGGAGGAGCTGGCCGACTTGGAGGGTCTAAAGGTGCAACGACCACAGGGGGGCCTTTATTGCTTTCCGGATTTCTCCGCATTCAATCCCGATTCGAATGCATTGGCGGAGTTCTTACTTGAAAAGGCGCTGGTCGTGACGGTGCCGGGCGCCGAGTTCGGTATGGACGGCCATATTCGGCTGGGGTTCGCTGGAACCGCGGAGGATGCGGTGGAAGGCGCCCGCCGCATCAAATGGGCGCTCGATCCCAGCCAGCCGGCCCAAATTCAAATGGGCGATGATGTCGTAACCAGAGATTGGAACTAGCCGCTACTAGAGAGGGGTAGAAAACATGGAATGGCTCACCGATCCCGAAATATGGGTCGCCTTACTCACTTTGACCGCGCTGGAGATCGTGCTGGGCATCGACAATATCATCTTTATCACGATTCTCGCGGGCAAATTGCCAGGCGATCAGCAAGACAAAGCGCGTCAGGTGGGCTTGCTCCTGGCCATGCTGATGCGCATTGCACTGCTCTTCTCCCTGAGCTGGCTAGTGGGTTTGACGGAGCCGCTGTTTTCGGTATTTGGTTTTGAGGTCACAGGTAGGGCCCTAATTCTTATCGTTGGCGGGTTGTTTCTGCTCGGCAAGGCCACGTTCGAGATCCACGACAAGCTGGAGGGCGAGGAGGGTCACAGATCGGCCGCAGTGCGGGCGACATTTGGGGCGGTTCTGATTCAGATCCTGCTGCTGGATATCGTGTTTTCTCTGGATTCGGTGCTGACCGCAGTCGGCATGGCCAATCGAATTGGGGTTATGGTGGCGGCGGTAGTCATCGCGGTGTTGATCATGCTTGTGGCTTCTGGGCCCATCAGCCGATTCGTGAACGAACGTCCAACGCTCAAGATTCTGGCCCTCAGCTTCTTGCTGCTGGTAGGGGTTTCGCTCATAGCCGAAGGCCTGGAATTCAGCATTCCAAAAGGCTACATTTACTTCGCCATGTTTTTCTCGTTCTTTGTGGAAATCCTCAATCTGCGGCTGCGCAGGCCGACCGCGGAGCCCGTTCAGCTGCGCCAGCGCTACGTAGCAGGGAACGGGGACGGTGGGAGCGCGGCGCCAGCTGGGAGCTAGGCCCGATCCGCTCGCATGCTCCGGGGATCGCCCAGAAGGGTA
>JAZGCZ010000059.1:0-2519 GCA_036477195.1 Anaerolineales bacterium
GGCTTACCGATCCACAAGATTGCCGAAGGCCGAGGAGCGGATTTCAAGGCGCATTTTCTAGGCACACATTTCTTCAATCCCCCTCGCTATTTGAAACTGCTGGAAGTCATTCCCCTGAAGGAAACCAAGCCTGAAATTCTCGAGTTCATGGCGGCTTTCGCGAACGAAGGGTTGGGGAAGGGCGTGATCGTCTGCAAGGACACACCCAACTTCATCGGCAACCGATACTTCAGCATCGTCAACTCCTTTACGCTGGATTACGCGCTGGAGAATGAATACACCGTAGAAGAAGTTGACCGGTTGACTGGCCCGCTAATCGGTTATCCCAAAACGGCAACCTACCGGCTCCTGGATCTCGTGGGGATCGACGTCATGGGCCATGTGGGCGACCACCTTTACCCCGCGCTGGAAGGCGACGAATTTCGAGAAGTGCTCCAAAGTACACGAATTCAAGCGGTGGTCGAGGGAATCGTCGAGCGAGGTTGGCTAGGTCGCAAGACTGGCCAGGGTTTTTACAAGCGGGGCGAGGATGGCGATTTCTGGTGGTTGGACACGGATAGCATGGAATACCAACCGCCGTCGAAGCCTAAATTCGAATCAATCGGAAAACACAAGGACCAGGAGGATGTGGGAGAGCGCCTTCGGCTCATCGTGGCCGAAGAGGACCGCGCTGCGAAATTCCTATGGGCCACGATTTCCTTTGGATTTCGCTACGCAGCGAGCCTGATTCCACCTGTTTCGGACGATATTCGCTCCGTCGACAATGCCATGAAGTGGGGCTTCATGCATGAATTGGGACCCTTCGAACGATGGGATGCATTTGGCGTGGGCGAGGCTGTGGCACGGATAGAAGCGGAGGGAGAGTCCGTAGCAGACTGGGTAGTTGAAATGCTGGAAGCTGGAGTTACTAGCTTTTACCAGCGACAGGACGGCCGAACGATCGGGTATTACGATCCGTCCAGCCGTGCTTATGTGCCCATTCCTGCCGACCCGCGCGTGATCTCCATTTCGGAGCTCAAAGCCGAGGGGAAAGAGTTAAACGCAAACGATGGGGCCAGTCTCCTGGACATGGGAGAGGGTGTGCTGCTGCTCGAATTCCACACTCCGGCCTCCAACGCGCTGGATGCGGATGTATTAGAGCTGGCTGGGATAGCGCTGGAGGAGCTCAACAAGGAACAATGGAAGGCAATGGTGATTGGCAATCAAGGGAAGCACTTCTCGGTGGGCGCCAACTTATTCACCATGGCCGTGGCCGCACAACAAGGCGACATGGATTTAATTGATGAGGCCGGCCGTGCTTTGCAGTCCGTCCTCCAGACTATGCGGGCCAGCCGGAAACCGGTCGTAGTGGCCCCATTTGGAATGGCGTTGGGAGGCGGGGCGGAAGTGGTCATGGGCGGTTCGCGCGTCGTCGCAGCCGCCGAATGCTACATTGGATTGGTTGAGGTCGGAGTAGGGCTGATCCCGGCCGGCTCTGGAACCAAGGAATTGATGCGACGTCGGCTGGGCCCGGTGATGCGGATTGAGAATGCGGATGTGCTGCCGCATCTGCAGGCGATTTTTGAGCAGATCGCGCTGGCCAGGGTTTCGGAGAGCGCGGAGCAGGCGCGGGACATGGGATTCTTGACAGACGCCGACCGCATTGTGATGAATCAGGATCACTTGCTTGCGGAAGCCAAACGCACCGCGCTGCAGATGGCGGAAGCCTACTACCAGCCGGTGGAGGACGGCCAGGTGTGGGCCGCGGGGCGGGATGCTCTAGCCGACCTCAAGATGCTGGTCTGGAGCATGGTGGACGCCGGATATGCGACGGAATACGATGGCGTGGTGGCCAACCACCTGGCGCATGTGATGACTGGCGGGGAGGTCAGTGGTCCCGGATGGGTGCCTGATGACTACATCCTGGAACTGGAACGAGAAGCGTTCGTTGCGCTCGCGGCTGAAGAGAAGACCCAGGAGCGGATGTGGTACATGCTGCAGAACCGGAAACCATTGAGGAATTGAGTGACCTAATTCAAGTCCTGCGCCCGCGAATATTGCGCATAGCCATAATTGCGGGAGTGATACAGCAAGCTGGGTTGAAGACGATAAGGAGCCAGTGATATGAGCCGAGAAGCAGTGATTGTGGCCGCCTCTCGCACGGCGGTTGGCCGGGCGAAGAAGGGCGTTACTCGAAACCTACGGCCAGAGGATATGGCAGTGGCCGTTATCCAGGAATTGTTGCGCCGTGCCGATGGAAAGCTCGACCCAGCGCGCATCGATGATCTAATCTTAGGCTGCGCCTATCCCGAGGGAGCGCAAGGCTTGAACGTCGCTCGACCGATTGGCCTTCGAGCGGGGTTGCCGGTCGATGTACCGGCGCAGACCATTAACCGCTTCTGTTCCAGTGGGTTGCAGTCGGTCGCGATAGGCGCCGAGCGCATTATCGCCAATGGCGCCGACATTGTGATTGCTGGAGGCGTGGAATCGATGAGCGCGGTGCCGATGACCGGCTATCACCTTAGCCTGGACCCGTGGCT
>JAZGCZ010000006.1:0-8516 GCA_036477195.1 Anaerolineales bacterium
ATCCATATCTCGTTCACCTGTTCGTTCTGCCGAGGCAAGACTCGCTTGACGACATCCCGTCCGCCTTCGCGTGCTTCGCGGCGAGTGCTCAGAGTCAAATTGCATCCCACTGGGCAATGCGGGCAGATCGAGGCTGCTGAATTGAGCTCCCACGGGCGCGCCCCAAAACGAAAATCAGCGGTTGTCAGCGCGCCCACCGGACAAATGTCTGTTGTATTTCCGGAAAAATATGAGTCGAATCCTGGATCTGAGTAGGTAACGATTTCTAGTCGACGTCCACGCTCATAGAAGCCGATCACCGGGTCGTCAACAATCTCGTCCTGGAAGCGAGTGCATCGTGCGCATTGAATACATCGCTCTCGGTCGAGGAAAATCAGTTCCCCTAGTGGGTGGCGTTTGGCGAGATGGATCTTGTCGTCGTAGAGAAATCGGCTTTCGCCTGGCCCGTGCTCCATCGTAAGGTCCTGCAGCGGGCACTCGCCGCCCTTGTCGCAGATTGGGCAATCGAGCGGATGGGAAGTGAGCAAGTATTCAACGATTTCGTTGCGCCCTTGAATCGCCTTATCGCTCGCAACCCGTACTTGCCAACCCTCACCAACGGGGATCGTGCAGGCTGTCTCGAGGTTGGGTCCAAATTGAATCACCGGGATGCCAGATTCGTCCAAAAGCAGTTTGCCAGAGGCTCGATCGCGAGCCGGGCGCCCGATCTCAACCAAACATACGCGGCACATGCCGACGGGCTCCATCTTGGGGTGGTAGCAGAATACCGGGATATCCGTGCCCTGGCGCTTGGCGGCATCCACGAGCAGCGTGCCCTCGGATACGGTCACTTCGTTACCGTCTATGGTGAGAGTGACGGTCATGCGGCTTTGCTCGAATCACCTACGACGTGAAGGTCGAATTCCGGCCGGAAGCGCTCCACTGCAGAAGTGACGGCCAATGCCGCGAAATCTCCAAGCGCGCACAAGCACTTGCCTTGAATCCCGATGCCCACAGTGTGCAGTAGATCTATTTCATGCGGCGCAGCCGCATCGTCCATGACGCGATCAAAGATGTGCTTCATCCAATAGGTACCGTCCCGACAAGGGGTGCATTTGCCGCACGACTCATGCTCAAAGAAGTCGGTGATTTTGGATTCCACCCAGGCGATATCGACCGTCTCATCGATCACGATGATCGATGCAGATCCAAGGGACGAACCGACCAGGGGAACCGATTCGTAATCCATTCCGGTGTCCAGGACTTCTTCCGTCGCGCGCAGGATCGGTGCCGAAGCACCTGCCGGAAGGATGGCCTTGATGGCCAGCCCATTCGGTATGCCGCCCGCGTGCTTAAAAATTAGCTCACGAAATGTTGTCCCAAGCGGCAATTCATAGTTGCCCGGGCGTTCAACGTTGCCAGATACGGAAAACACCTTCGTGCCGGTGCTTTTCTCAGTTCCAATGCCGCTATACCACTTAGCGCCGCGGTCGATAATAGGCGGTAGATTGGCGAGCGTTTCGACATTGTTCACCACTGTGGGTTTTGCGTAGAGGCCTTCCGCAGCCGGAAATGGCGGGCGCAACCTCGGCTGCCCTAACTTTCCCTCTAGCGACTCCAGCATTGCGGTTTCTTCCCCGCAGATGTATGCGCCGGCTCCAAGATGCGTGTACATTTCCAAGGAGTAGTCGCTGCCAAACAGTTTCTTTCCTAGCAACCCTCGCTGCTTAAGCTGCTCAATTTTCAGATCAAGCTCCCGTGTTAGATCCCAAAACTCGCCACGGCAATAGATATACGCCACATTCGCCTGCGCAGCGTAGGCACAGATCGCCACGCCTTCCAGAAATTGGAACGGATTGCGTTCCATGATCTCGCGATCCTTGAATGTGCCCGGTTCTGACTCGTCGGCGTTAGCGACCACATAGCGCGGAAATACATCGGGCGTGAGGAAACTCCATTTCACTCCGGTCGGAAAACCGGCCCCTCCTCGACCTCTGAGTCCGGACTTCTTCACAAGATCGATAACTTGCTGCGGCGACTTCTTCTTGACAATCGATTTGAATGCCCTATAGCCGCCGTTCTCGAGATAAGTTTCGAGATGATCGAGCCCCGCTACATCGCGATGCCGCAATACGACGTGTTCAGTCAACTTGGCCTTTAACTCTCAAGGACTCGATTAGCGCTAAGGCTGAGCCAGCAGATTGATCTTCGTGGTAGTGGATCCCATTGGGTTCCTGGAGTTGAAACATTGGCGCTCGATCGCATGCCGCCAGACACTTCACTTCCTCAACGGTGACCTGCCCATCCGGCGTTGTTTCTCCCTTCCGGATATCCAACTTCTCATACAACTCGTCCGCGAGTGATTGCGCGCCTCGCAAAGCACACGGCAAATCGGTGCAAACTTGAATACGGTATTTGCCACCCTGCCGATCGTGAAAAAGGGTGTAAAAGCCCACCAACGAGGCAACCTCCGTCGACTGGAGGCCGAGCAAATCACTGACTTCGTTAATAGCGTCGAGGGTCAGTGAGCCATATTCTCGTTGTGCGAGGAACAGGAGCGGCATAACGGCAGATCGCTTTTGATCGGGGGGATATTTCGCCAGGATGCCTTCGATTTCTTGAGTGTGGTTATCCGTCAGCACATCTTTACCGATCTACATCACCAAGTATGGGATCTAGGCTGCTGATGATAGCGACCAGATCTGCAACCAGGTGCCCTTTAGCCAGCATGGGCAGCGCCTGCAAATTGGCAAAGCTGGGCGTGCGAAAATGAACTCGCATCGGCATGGGCCCGCCGTCTCCCACGAGATAGCAGCCCAGAACGCCCCTAGGAGACTCCACGGGAACATAGACAGCGCCCTTTGGAGCCGAAAAGCCTTCTGTCCATAATTTGAAGTGGTGAATTACGGCCTCCATGCTGTGCCCTAGTTCTGATCGCGGTGGAGGAACGAATTTGCGGTTGTCGCTGCGGAAGGGTCCCTCTGGCAGTCGGACGAGCGCTTGCTGCACGATCCTGAGCGACTGCCGCATTTCTTCCATTCGAACGACATACCGATCGTAGGTATCACCGTTTGAGGCCGTCGGTACCTCGAAGTCAAACTGTTCATAGCCGCTGTAAGGTCGCGTCTTCCGTAAGTCGAACGGCATTCCAGTGGCTCTCAAATTCGGCCCCGTGAGTCCGATCTCCAGCGCCTCGGTGGTGGAAATAACCCCGATCCCTCTCGTTCGGTCAATGTAGAGAGGATTCTCGGTCAGCAGGTTTTCATACTCCTCGATCCGATCGGGAAAGAGGTCGATGAATTGCTGGACCGCTTCCTCAAAGCCGTTTGGCAGATCGCGCCACAGGCCACCCGGCCGGAAATAGGAGGTCATCATCCGCTGCCCTGAGCACATCTCGAAGATGTCCATCAGAATTTCTCGCTCGCGCCACGTGTACAAAAATACCGACATGGCCGCTAAATCGAGCGCATGCGTCCCTAACCATACGAGGTGGGAGGCGATTCTTGTCAACTCTGTCAGCAGAACGCGCACGACTTGGGCTCGCGGTGGGACATCGAGCTCGACCAGCGTCTCGACCGCCAGGCAATAGCAGAGGTTGTTGCCGAGGGGGTTCAAGTAGTCCATGCGGTCCGTCATGACCAGGGCTTTTTCGTATGTTTTGGCTTCCATATTCTTTTCAATGCCCGTATGAAGGAAGCCGATGTCTGGCACACAATTGACGATGGTCTCACCGTCTAACTCTAGGATTAGTCGCAGCACACCGTGTGTGCTTGGATGCTGTGGCCCCATATTCAGGATCATCGTCTCGCCATCTATGGCGCGCTGGGAAACCAGCCCCTTTAGCTCATCAACGGTCAGCTCCATTTGAGCTTCAAGCATCTGCCTAGTCCTTTGCGTACTTCTTACGCTTGTCGATCTCGTCGTAGTTGAAAGAGAACTGGACCTCTTCATACCCCAGCGGATAGTCCCTGCGCAGCGGATGACCTTCCCAATCATGCGGCATGATGATGCGCCGTAGATCGGAGCTTCCGGGGAAGTCAATTCCGAACATGTCGAAGACCTCTCGCTCATGCCAATTGGCATTGGGATAAATTGTCTCGATACTCGGAATTTTTGGCTCATCGCCGTCAAGAAAAACACTGAGGCCGATCAGCACATCAAGATGTGTTGAATAGAGCTGATAGACCATCTCAAAACGAGGCTCTTCGGGCCAGTGGTCCGCGGCTGTCAGCGCAATCAATAGATCGAAGTCGCGCTGCCTCAGGAATTCGCAGGCATCAGCTATAGCGTCGGGTTGGAGGACGGCGGTGAATTGATCCCGGAATTCAAACGAGTCGAGAACTCGATCCTCGAGTTCCTGTCGCAGCTCGGCCAGAAAGGCTTTAGCGCCGCTCAAGCCAGCTTCTCGGCCATTACTTTGTCGTGCAGGGTGAGGATCCCGTGGATGAGCCCTTCGGGCCGAGGAGGACAACCGGCGATGTATATATCCACAGGCATGACTTCGTCTACGCCGGGCACGATGGCGTAGTTATTGAAGACCCCGCCACATGAGCAGCAGTCTCCCATTGCAATGACCCACTTAGGCTCTGGCATCTGATCGTAGAGCCGCCGCAACACAGGGGCCATCTTGCGCGATACCCGACCGGCTACGATCAACAGATCACTTTGCCGCGGACTGGCGCGCATCAGTTCCATACCAAACCGGCTCATATCGTAGTCCGGGGCCTGGGCGGCCATCATCTCGATGGCGCAGCACGCTAAACCAGTGAGTAAGGGCCACATGGCTCGCGTCCTGCTCCAGCCAACGGCCTTCTCAAGCGAAGTCGTTATGATGCCCAGATCGCCGAGTTTGCTCTCTATTCCCACTCGAGCGCCCCTTTCTTCTCTCCAAGTTTGGGCTCTACTCCCACTCGAGCGCCCCTTTCTTCCAGGCGTAAATAAGACCGACTCCGAGGATTAAAACAAAGACCACCATCTCGATTAACCCGACCACCCCGAGATCTCTGAAGACGACCGCCCAGGGCAGTAGGAACACGATTTCGATATCAAAAAGGATGAAAAGCACAGCAATGAGATAAAAGTGGACCGGCATCCGACGCTGGCCTGGCCCATAAGGAATCATGCCAGATTCGTAAGGTTGGCCCTTCCTTGGGTTCTTCTTGCGGGGCCCAAGCAGATGCCCAAGCGCGACAATCGTGACGGCGATGCCTACCGAGAAGAAGATAAGTACAGCGATGGGTAGGTATTCGGTCGGCATCTTTTGAGGGTTTTGGAGGGGAACCGGGCCGCATTTAATCGAACATGTTCATTCTATCACAAAGGGGATTCTGCCCTGATTCTCCCGAAGACTCCGGTCCAATCGCCCATTCAACATGCCGCGCCCGCCCTGGATTTCCCGCGGCGGCCATTCCCGCAAAAGGGCCTTACAATAACTCATCTCGACTTCGGAGCCTACCGATTGAAAGTCAGCACCAAAGGCAACAAGAAGCTTGAAGCGCTTCTCGAAGAAATCAACGGAGACGCGGAGCTCCAGCAGCTTTGGGAAGCGGCCAATATCAATGCCGTCCGTCGCTTAGGCATGAGCGATCACGGTCCGGTTCACATTCAGATCGTAGCCAATGCCTGCGTAAAGATACTGCGATTGCTGGTAGCCGCCGACGTTCAACCCAGCGCGGTTTCTGAACATGGGCTGACGAATGAGGATGCCGAAGTGGTGGTGGTGCTTGCCGCATCTCTTCATGATGTAGGCATGGCCGTCCATCGCGATAATCATGAAAATTTCAGCCTGATGTTGGGCTATCCAAAGGCACGCCAGCTTCTGGCCAATCTTTATGACGAGCCGAACTTAACGACGATCGTCTCCGAAATATTGCACGCCATCATTGCCCATCGATGGGACGTACAGCCGTTGAGCCTGGAGGCGGGTGTGCTAAAAGTCGCGGATGCATTGGATATGACCCAGGGGCGGTCTCGCATCCCATTTGAGTCAGGCGAAGTCAACATCCATTCCGTGTCGGCGCAGGCCATCGAAGAGGTGAAGATCGAGAAGGGGGAGGAATTGCCCGTTCGGGTCGATATCCTGCTCAACAACTCCGCTGGAATCTTTCAGGTAGATGAACTGCTCAAGCGCAAGCTGGCCAACTCCACGTTGGCCCCATACGTGGAAGTGGTCGCCCATATAGAGGCTGAAAAAGAACGAAAAATCCTCGAAATACACAAGTTCTAGCCACACTAGGAGGAAACCTGGTGAGCGACGTCGCCATCTTTTTAGAAGGCCAAAACGGTTTGAATTGGGACAACTGGAAACGCATCGGCCGATCGGTCGAGGATCTAGGCTTTGCCGGTCTTTATCGGTCTGATCACTTCACCAACATGCGTCCTCCGGATAAAGACTCGTTGGAAATGTGGATTTCGATGGCATGGTTGGCCGACAATACGAGCCGTATCGAGTTCGGCCAATTGGTCTCACCGGTATCGTTCCGAAATCCAGTATTGGCCGCTCGGATGGGCAAGGACGTCGATGATCTCTCTGGAGGCCGCTTCATTCTGGGGTTGGGAGCAGGCTGGCAGGATCACGAGCACGAAAAGTTCGGATTCGATCTCCTTGAGCTTGGACCTCGATTTGATCGTTTTGAGGAGGGGGTGGAGATCGCCTATAAGCTGCTCAAGGAGGATGGGCCGGCAACTTTCGAGGGAAAGTATTTTCAGCTCAACGAGGCGGAGCTGCTGCCCAAGGCGCAGCGCAAGGGAGGTCCGCCCATTTTGATTGGTGGAAGGGGGCGTAACCGAACGCTTCCGCTCACAGCACGCTTCGCAGATGAGTGGAATTTTGGTTTCAGACCCGCGGCCACATTTGCGAAACTAAATTCCTATCTGGATGAGCTTCTCGAGGCTGAGGGACGTAAACTGCAGGATGTCCGACGGTCCGTCGCCAACACCACAATTTTCGGCAAGGATGAGCAGGAGCTGAGGCGCAAGCTGGACGAAGGCGGCTACACGGAAGAGAGGCTGGAGAAATTCGGGATTATCGCAGGGACTGGCCCGCAGATTGTGGATCAAATTGGAGCGTACCAAGAAGCCGGTGCGCAGCGGGTCATGCTGCAATGGCTCGATCTGGAGGATCAGGGTGCGCTCGAGGATTTAGCGGTGGCGGTACTTTAGCCAGCCGATTACAGTTCTCCCGTTTTCACCGCACCAACAACACCGGACACTCGAACTCATCGATCGCTTCGGATAGGCTCTTTCCTTTCAGCAGCGGGCTTTCCCCTGGAAGGATGAGAATGCACTCCTCCTGAGGGCGTACCATATTCGCTAATTCCTTGGTATCGGCCCGCACCAGCCAACGGTAGCGAGCCTCCAGCCCCTGCAAGTCTAATTTCGCGGCAACCTCACTTTGCAATGCCCTGGCTTGCTCCTCGTCATCTGCTACGATCCCAACCGCCAGGTACCCGCCGAGACTAATCGCGGTGTCCAGTGCGCGCTGAGATTGATCGGATCCATCGAAGACGGTCATCAGGGTGGGCTGCAGCCGCTCTCTTCGCTCGATAACCAGGGTCCGATTGGGTCCTTCGGCAACCAGCTTGCGGGCGGTCGAACCTAGCTTGCGCTTACCCGACCAGCCTGCCCGTCCCAAAATAAACAGGTCCGCCTCTTTGGCCGCTTGAAGCAGCTCAGCCTCAATCGATCCACGGGCGACGGTGAATGACCATCGAACTTGAGCGCGGCTTGCTGCCGCGGCCATCGCCTGCGCGGCGAGGGCGGCCTGGTTTCGCAATTGCCGGTCCATGCGGTTGCCGTCTAGCTGTCGCGTCCGAGCGGACGCTCCACCGGTTTCCAGAACGACCGGCAGGGCCGCCAGTCGGATTAGATTGATGTCCTCCACGTATACCCCCACCAACTCCGCACCAATGCCGGCGGCGAGTTCCGCTGCGGCCTCCAACGCGGCCAAGCTCTGGGGAGACGCGTCAATAGCTACAAGAATACGCCGGATCTGGCTCACCTCTCGATTCACTATTCCGTCTGCTCCTTGCTGCTCTCGCTTCACTATTCTGGCTGCTCCTTGCTGCTCTCGCTTCACTATTCTGGCTGCCCCTTGCTGCTCTCGCTTGGCTATTCTTTCTGCTCCTTGCTGCTCTCATCTTTCTTCTGATCACCGTCGCTCTCTTCCTCCGCTGACGATTTATCGCTATCCATTTGATCAGCAAATTTTGCCAGCCGGGCCTGAACTTTTCCGTTGATTGTGTCCTCCGGGTAGGTCCCCTTATCATCCGGCTCGCCGGCGGGCACATCAGTCAGCAGCTCGATGCCCTGATCAATGGTTTCAATCGGGTATACGTGAAATTTGCCTTCTCCCACGGCCTGAACGACATCGTCTCGGAGCATAAGGTGCTGGACGTTCGATTCAGGGATTAGCACTCCCTGCTCGCCAGTTAGACCTCGGGTATTGCAAATATCAAAGAAGCCCTCGATCTTTTCGTTCACCCCGCCAATGGCCTGCACTCGGCCATACTGGTTGACAGAACCGGTTACGGCCAGGG
>JAZGCZ010000060.1:0-6850 GCA_036477195.1 Anaerolineales bacterium
TATTGTCCACATTGGATTACGCATCCGGCGTGATTGCTCTGAAACTTGGGCTTTTCCCACTCCATCCTTTCCACATTGAGAGTAAGCAGCTTGGCCTATTCCGGCACAAAAGCTTTGCTCAGCAAAACCCTATTCAACGACTGGTAGGTTCCATCCAGGAGCGATTCGGCGAAGCCGCCATCGCGCAAGCGACGGACATCGAGGGACCCTCTCCGGAACCGATCGATGTACGCACAAACAAAGAAGGTCATCCAAGCGCCTTCGTTCGAGGTAATCGCTGGAGCCGTGTGGCCACGATCGACCTCCACTGGCGTCTCGAGGGGGATTGGTGGTGGGGCGAAGGTCGGAAGGATTACTACAAAGTCGTGACGCGCAAAGGAGAGATTATCGTGCTCTTCCACGCCTCTATAGAAGACCGTTGGTACTTGCACGCTGCCGCTCAGCCTAATTCATGGCCGCTTACATAACGCCCACCATCACTCCCGGCGACTCGAGTGCCCTGCCCATCTCGTGGCCGCTCACATAACGCCCATTATCGTCTCCGGCTACACGAGTGCGCTGCCCATCTCATGGTCGCTCACATAGCGCCTCCATCATCCCCGACCACACGAGGACCCAGACCATCTCATGGCCGCTCATATAGCGCCCACCATTCTCATCCGCTTCCCCTTTGCAACTGATTGGCTATGCGCAGCATTACCGTGTGTAGCTGGGTGGGGAGACGCGACCCGTTTCGTTACTTTTCAATAGGCGCAGCCCACCCCTCGAGCATCCCGTGGCCCAATACATAGAACTACACGCCCATTCCAGCTACAGCTTCCTCGATGGCGCCTCTTCTCCACAAGCGCTCCTCCATCAGGCTGCTGCGCAAGATATGCCGGCTATGGCGCTCACCGATCACGACGGTTTGTACGGAATTATCCAGTTCGTGATGGAAGCCCGTGAACTAGGGATCCAGCCCATCATCGGGGCTGAGGTCACGATGGATGAGGGCTATCATCTCACCCTGCTCGTCGAAAATGCTCAGGGCTATTCGAACCTCTGCCGATTGATCTCTCGTGCCCAGCTCGATCATCCGAAAGGTGAAGCTTCCCTCTCTTGGGAGTTGCTTGCACATCATCATCGAGGTCTCATTGCCCTCTCCGGTTGCCACAAAAGCGAACTCGCTCAACATGTCCTCAAGAACGATAAGAACACAGCTCTTATGGCCGCTCAGCGCCACAGGGAGATATTTGGGCGTGATCACTACTTCATCGAGCTGCAAAGACACCTCGTCGGCAGCGACAAGACCATAGAACAAGGCCTGCTTTCGCTGGCTGACCATCTTGGCCTGGAAATCGTCGCTACCAACGATACACACTACGCGACGCCCGCGAATCGCCCCCTTCAGGATGTGCTAACCAGCATCAAACACACCGTTCCCATCCACGAGCTTGGTCGCTTCCGCCGACCCAATTCTGAGTTCTTCTTGAAATCCCCGGCCGAGATGGTCGAGCTCTTTTCGGATCTGCCTAAGGCACTCGAAAACACCGTGCGCATCGCCGAACGCTGCCGCTTCGATCTGGACCTAACGCAATACCGATTCCCACGTTTCCCGGTCGAGAATTCATTCGCACATCTCCGGAAGCTCTCATACGAGGGGCTCGCCGAGCGGTACCGCACCCCCACTCCGAATGTCATCGACCAGCTCGAGCACGAGCTTTCCGTCATTGACAGCCTAAACTTGGAAGATTATTTCTTGATCGTCTGGGATATCTGCGCCTGGGCGCGGAGAGGAGGCTACCCCGTTCAGGGCAGAGGCTCTTCCGCCAATTCTCTAGTGGCCTATTGCCTCGCGATTACCCGCGTTGATCCAATTGGCCACAACCTGCTATTCGAGCGATTCCTCAGCCACGAGCGGGGCGGACTTCCAGATATCGACGTTGACTTCTCGCGAGCGGGGCGTGAGGCGGTTATCCAGTACGTTTATGAGCGTTATGGCGAAGAGTACACGGCCATGGTGTGCAACGTCATTACCTACCGCTCCAGAAGCGCGGTGCGCGATGTCGGCAAGGCGCTCGGATTCCCGGCTCCGGTTGTCGGCAAAATCGCCAAATCACTTCATCGTTCCGATTTCGAGGGCCTGACGGATAAATTGCGGCGCGACGGTGACGGGTTGCCCTGGGACCACTATGCGAGCTTCATCGACCAGATCAAAGGCATGCCGCGTCACCTCTCGATCCATGTAGGCGGCATGGTCATCACCGCCGCTCCGCTGGTCGAAATCGCCCCAATCGAGCGGGCCACGATGCCCGGGCGCGTCGTGACACAGTGGGACAAAGACGATATCGAAGACGCGGGCCTGATCAAGATCGATCTTCTCAGCCTGCGCACGCTGGATGTCGTAAGCGAGACGATCGAGCTGATCGAGCAGCACGAAGGGGTGCATCTCGATCCGGACAAAATCGGTTTGGACGATCCGGCCGTATACCAAATGATTTCCAGGGCCGACACAATTGGTGTTTTTCAGGTTGAGTCTCGCGCTCAGATGCAGATGCTCCCGAAGATGAAGCCGGTGTGTTTCGAAGACTTGATGATAGAAGTCGCCATCGTGCGGCCCGGCCCCACTCAAGGAAAGATGGTCCACCCCTACTTGAACCGCCGCCAGGGTCTCGAACCGGTGGAGTATTTGCATCCCGCTCTGGAACCGGTGTTAGAAGAAACCCTCGGGGTTGTGCTTTACCAGGAGCAGGTGATGGGGCTCGCACAGGCCATAGGTGGGTTTACTCCTGGCGAGGGCGACCTGCTCCGGCGAGCCATGACACGCAAGCGTTCATACGAAGAGATCGAAAAGATGCGTGCGAGGTTTGTTGAAGGAGCCAAGTTGAATGGTCTCTCTGAGGAAGTGGGACACGATGTGTTTGACAAGATCGCGGCCTTCGGCGGCTATGGCTTTTGTAAGAGTCACGCGGCGGCTTTCGCGCGGACAACCTACGAGACTGCGTATTTGAAGTACTACCATCCGGTGGCTTTTTTCACCGCGTTCCTGAATCATGAGCCGCTCGGTTTCTATGCTCCGGAGGTGATCGTAGAGCAAGCGAAGCGTGACGGCATTACTGTCCATCCAGTCGACATCAACCGTTCCACGATCCGCTGTATCGTTGAAGACGGAGGAATCCGGCTCGGATTCAATTATGTGAAAGCCATCGGATCCGCTGGGCGGGAGCGGATCGACGAGGATCAGGCGAACGGTCCCTATCAAAGCTTGGAAGACTTCAATACTCGAGTGAAACTCAAACCTGCCGGGGTCGAGAATCTGATCATGGTGGGCGCCTTCGATAGCTTCGGCGTTCCACGGAGGGAGTTGCTCTGGCGGTTCAGTGAAGGGCGCGAAAAATCCGATGGCGAGCTACCGATCGCCTACCCGGAAGAGATTATTAAGTTTCGGGGCTTAACTGAATGGGATGCCACCACTCTCGATTATGAAATCCAAGGTCTCACAACCGGCCCTCACCTAACAACTCATTTTCGTGAGCAATGGGACATGCTGGGAGTTCTTTCCAGCCGTGATTTGCCAAACACTGCGGATGGCACGCGGGTGAAAGTAGCCGGCCTGGTGATCACGCGCCAAGCACCATCAACCGCCAAGGGCCACGTCTTCATCAGTCTCGAAGATGAATACGGTACCGTCAATGCCATCCTCCGACCTCACGTCTTTCAACGCTATAAGCCCGTCGCCACGCGATCGTCTATTCTTGTGCTTGAAGGTCGACTGGTCCACGATAGCGGCGTGATCAACATCCTCGTGGATGACGTTCAATCTGCAGACGATAGGTCAGTCGAAATTCGCAGCCATGATTTTCATTAGCCCGCTTCGTTCAACGCCATGATCCACTTTTTCTTAGGATCCTTCCACGGCCCAATATCAAACCGAACCCGAATCCGGCGGAGGACGTCTCGATACGATCATTAGCGCCCCTTTAGTCAGTAGCAAACGGGTTGCTGAAGTGCACGCCTTCAAACAACGCTCCTGTCCGGAGGTCTTCTATTAGGATGACCGGGATTTGGTTGAGCCGGGCGGTGGCCCAGATTTGCGCCTCCCAGTATGAGAGCCTGTGCGCCTGAACGCCTCGGGCCGCCTCCATCACGATCATCGGGGTGATATTGAGCGTCTGAAAGGACTGTGAGAGCAGATCCACCTGTTGGGCGGCCTCACCGATGGACAGTAAGGGGCCCTCACCCCTCGTAACAACGACAAAGAATTCGGCCATACATTGGGCTGAGAGCCTACCTTCTTGAGCCGCCTGGAGTTTGTCCAGTACCTCGATTGCGGGTGCCGCCTTCTCCCCTCCCACGCTATCCCGCAATTTCTACGTAAGCGTCCTTGTATACGTAGCAACGAGTGGCCCATCCCACGTTACCCCGCAACTTCTACGTAAACGTCCTTGTATACGTAGCAACGAGTGGCCCATCCCGCTAGACTATTAATCTTGAGGTAATCCAATGCTCAATTCACTTATTCAACGCCCACTTCTTATCGCACTCACGACGCTCGCCATGGCTGGGCTTGCCTGCCAGGCTGGCGAATCCACCTCGGTTCCCGCCGCAGCCCCCGGCGAAATCTCCCAGCCCGCCACTGCCCCCTCCGATTCGACCTCGATCTTCGATGAGGATCGCACCGCCTTCGGTTTCTTCCCCGCTCCTCCGGAAGGCACCACCGAAGCCGTGATCAAGCACTTCGGCAACATGGGTGAGAACGCGGACTTTATCCTGATCCAGCCCAACATTCCCTGGGAGGAATTCGCTCAGGGAGTCGACGGCGTTTCCCAACCGCGCACCGACCTTACCAATCAGACCATCCTGGCGCGCCAGAACGACCTGGATTGGATCTTTGTCGTGGATCCGCTCAATGGACTCAATCGCCGCGAGTTCTTCGGTCTGCCTACTGGATGGGATCCCAGCTTCGGTAATCCGGATGTTCGAGAGGCATTCACCAATTTCACGTTGTGGATCGTGCGCGAGTTTTCGCCACGTTACCTGGGCCTGGCATCAGAGATAAACACCTATATGGACGCCCATCCAGACGATGTCGACAATTTCGTCAGCCTGTACAAGGAGGTCTACGACCGTGTGAAGGCCGAGGCGCCCGACATCCAGATCTTTGCGACCTTTCAGTGGGACGACTTGAACAACATGTTCGCACCCGCGGCTGAGGGTCGACCGGCAGGGCAGACCAACTGGGATCAGGTGGATGTATTTGAGCCGCAGCTGGATCTTTGGGTGATATCCTCCTATCCATACTTTGCGTTTCCCAACGGAGAAGGGATACCCGCCGACTACTACACGCCGCTGCTGGAGCGAACGAGCAAGCCGCTGGCGGTTGCCGAAGGTGGATGGACCACCGAGCCGATTGGCGGCGGCGCGATCCAGGGCGACGAGGCGGGCCAGATCGACTACCTGCGAGCGATTCACGATCAGCTTGGCGATCGAATGAGCTTCTGGGTGTATCTGATCCTCTCTGATTTCAACATGGATTCGTTCGCCGAGATCATGCGCGCCGAGGGACGCGCCGAGAGCGATATTGAGGGCCTTGGCACATTCTCCGCGGTTGGGCTGACCCACTTCGACGGCACGCCCAAGCCGGGGCTGGCGCTCTGGAACGCCTACCGCAGCGAGTAGCCTGTGGCCCTTGCGCTCCGGGCGGCAAATAGCCTGCCCTGGCGCTCTAGAACGCCTACCCTGGCGAATAGCTCGCGCTCTAGAACTCCTGCCGCGGCGAATGGCCCTCGATGGCGCCTTCCAAACACATGATGCTCAAGCCTCTCTTCAAGCTCCTGCTGGTTGCGGCGCGGAACTCAGGCCAGGGCGAATGACTCTTTTCTCGGGCCGTTGTCACCGACCAGCAGTCTTTGTGTTCGCCGCCCTGCCGCTCGCGCTAATGGTATCTGGCTGCGCCCTGATCGGACCCGGTGCATCACGCGTCGAGACTGAACTCAGCTCCCACACTCTTATCCACGCCGGGTTCGAGCGGACCTACCATCTGTTGGATCCTTCCGAGAGCCTCGATCCCCTGCCGCTCGTTCTGTCACTGCATGGCGCAGGCGGAAATGGAGAGAGGACCTGCTCGCTCGCGGGTGGGATACAGGAGCTAGCGGAGCGAGAGCGGTTCCTCGTCGCCTGCCCCGAAGGTATTGAGAACAACTGGAACGATGGGCGGGCGGACAATAGTAACCGGGCGCATTTAGAAGACATCGACGATGTCGGATTTCTGCTGGCGTTGATCGACTTGCTGTCGAACACCTACAACGTGGATACCGATCGGATCTACGTCACAGGCGCATCAAATGGAGGGATGATGTCACTGCGCATGGCCTGTGAGGCCAGCGACGTGCTTGCCGCGGCAGGAGCCGTGATCGCCTCGCTGCCGGCCGATCTTAACTGCGATCCCGAGCATCCGATTTCGATCCTGCTGATGAATGGCACCGAGGATCCACTGGTGCCGTTTGAAGGCGGGCAGGTGCGCTTCTTCCGGAGAGAACTTGGCGAAGTGATATCGACGCCGGATACGGTCGCGTTCTGGGTGGCCGCAGATGGCTGCAATCCAAAGCCCCGAACGGAGCAGCTGCCGGACCTCGACCCGCGGGACGGAACTCGCATCCAGGTCGATACCTATTTTGGATGCGAAGGGGGCACCTCGGTTGTGCTGTACACGGTCAATGGAGGCGGGCACACCCTGCCCGGAGGCACCCAATACGTGCTCAAATTCGTTATTGGTCGCGTCAGTCGGGACCTTCATTCCGGCGAAGCGATTTGGGAGTTCTTCGAGGCCACTCCTTGAATACGCAGCCTACCCCAGTTTAGCTCGCACCCG
>JAZGCZ010000061.1:0-4866 GCA_036477195.1 Anaerolineales bacterium
GATTTTGATCGCTGAAATCCCTGGTGATGTTGATGCGCGCGCGGACGGCCTCCAAGCTGGCCTGCCAATCCTGCCCCTCCGCCCCCGTGACCCCAAGCTCGGTTTCCCATTCATGCAGAACATGGGCGGGTGTCGGCAGACTCGTGGTCCAGTTGATCGTGGTGCCCCCGCCAAGCGTGCTACCCGCGAGCACGACAATCCCTACATCCTCCGTGGTGAGAATGCCGCGCTTCTCGTAGAGATCGCGCATGGCCGTGAATTCTGCGCCATCGAAATCTGCCTCGTTGTAGTAGCCGCCTTTCTCAAGGACGACCACGTGCTGCCCGGCCGCGGCCAGCTCGGCCGCAACCACAGCGCCCCCCGCGCCAGACCCTATGACAACCACGTCTGCCTCGAGCGCCGTGGAGCGCGTGATTTCCTTGATAGTAAGTGGTTTTTCGAATTCCGAAGTTTGAACCGGGCCCGGATAGCGAATGCTCTCCCAGTGTGGGTTGCGATCGGAGTCATCCGGGATCATTGAGTATTCGTGGAACAGCACGAGTCGCTTGAAAGTCTGAAAACCCTTTCGCAGCATCCCGATCCCGCTGTTGGACCAGGCCCGTAAAACGCGCTCTCGCTCTTCAATGCTCATGTTATGGAAGCGCTTGGGCGCACCTGCCAGAACGAGATTCGCGATTGGTTGATCGAAGAAGGTAAGTGCGCGCCGAAAATCCGCCTGCTCCGCCGGGCTTGCGGCGGTGGAGATGGTTCGAGCTACTGACTCTGCGATGCCCGTTCCTCTGCTTGGATGGGCAAGAGTACGGCAAATCGCCAAGAGGGTTTCGAACTCGTTTTTCGTGAGAAAAGCTCGCTGTCTGGGGATCATTTAATCAATTCTAGTGCCTCTCCGCCTGCAGTTCATCCACTAGCCGTCGGGGCCGAAACACGCTCTGAGATGCTGCGAGCCTTATAGGCCCCGCTTTGGCTGCTTGATACAGCTACGATGCACCTAGAGTATCATGTTCAGAGGAGCAGGCTAAGCTGTCAAGTGGGTCGGACGTGCAGCCCGCGACCCAGGCACATGAATCTGCGTAAGTGATTATAGGAGGCTTGATTATGTCTTACGAATTGCTGGTTGTGTCCTTCCCTGGAGAAGGCAAGGCCGATGAGGTCCTGACGGCCATGAGGGCACTCGAATCGGAAGCGACGGTCGACCTAGAAAGCTCCGCGGTGATCGTTCGTCGGGAGAACGAAAATGTTTCTATTCGGGAGAGCAAGGATTACGACGCCAAGCAGGGCGCCCTCGTCGGCGCTGCAGGGGGCCTGCTGTTGGGAGCGCTCTTCGGGCGCGGAGCGATCAAAGGCGCGCTGATCGGGGCCGGTGTGGGTGCGGTCACCGGTGAGTTTATTGACATGGGTCTAGATGATGACTTCCTGAAGGGAGTCGGAGATCAGCTTTCACAAGGCCACTCGGCCATTGTGGCCCTGGTCGATTTCACGCATCTCGACCGCGCCATGGAGGAGCTGGATCGATTCGAGGGCGGAACGATCCTGCACCATGAGCTTAGCGATGATGCTTACCAGAAACTGTCAGACGCTGTGGAAGACTAGAAATTACTCCGAAGATTTCCTGATCCGCATCCGGATCACAACAAAGGGCTCTCCTGCCTGCGCAAGAGAGCCCTTTCTGTTGTAGGGAAACCCCCAGTCTGCTGTAGGTAGCCTAGCGCAGCACCTCGAACCAGCGCCAGGCGACTGCGCCGAGCTCGCGGAGTACTTCCAGCGCCTCCCAACGGCTGAACTGCAGGTTGTCCTCAAAGCGGTGCCAGAAAGACTCCCACCAGCCGGGCGGCTCGTATTTGGGGCCGTCGTACTCTGTGGGACGATCGGATGCGCCGTCCACGACCAGGCTACCCACGTAGTCCGCCTCGTCGTAAACCCGCTCGATCTGACTGGCGATGGCCTCCATGTCCGCCTCGGTGACGATACCGTTGCTGGTGGCCTTGTAGAACTGAACCGTCACTCGGATCGGAAAGCGCGGATCGCGCTCGATGGCCAGGCCGTCGATCTCGGTAAATGGTCCTTCGACCTTGCCATGACCGATCACTGCGACCTCGACGTCACCATCGGCCTTGAAGACTGACGGAGCTGCGGCGGCCTCTTCCATGACCTCGCCGAAGAACATCCCGCGCATGGGTTCTCGCTGCTTCAGCGGCACCTGAATCAGCAGCACCATGTTGAGCCCGCTTTCGCCTGCCGCTGTGGGCGAGATCATGTCGGTCGGCGAAGTGCGAACGACAAAATCGCTCAGGCGCTCGCCGGTGAAGCTGGCGCGTTCACCGTCCTGGTTGAAGAACAGGCGCTGGCCCCAGGACCAGCCGGCCGGGAAGGCGTCGCGCATGTTGTCGACAACGGTGGCGCTGGTCCCTTCGCGGGAGGCGACGATCGTCAGTACTGCCGGATCGCCCGCATAGGATTGGTAATTGAAGATCACCGGGTTGAAGGTGGCCTCGCCGTGCTGCGGAACGGGCAGGAAAGCGGCCTGCGCGCTGACCAGCACGTGGCTGTCGCGCGGCGCCAGCAGTGAGCTGCTGCGGCCGGCCCAGGAACCTGGGTGGCTTAGGTACTTTCGGAAGTTGTCCAGGTACTCGGCGAGGGTCACGCGCTCTAGATCGTCCCCGTCTTCGTTGCCGACCAGCAGGTAGAAGTCATCCGGCGAGATGTCGGCGGTCAGATCGACAAAGTTCGGATAGCGGATCACCGGCATCAGCGTGAGCATGTATTCCCCGGTATTAGGGTCTTGATGCTGCACCTGGATGGTCATGTCCGAGATGTTGGGCCCCACCGCCGAGTTGTAGAAGCGGCCGGTGTCTTCCCAGGTGACGTTGATCAGGTCCAGGCCGTGCATCTGCGCCAGGCGCAGGGCGTGATCATCCCAGACCATGGCCGAAGTGCGCTGAATGGCCTCGAGATAGCTGGGGTCGATGGGTTCGATGCGAGATTCGCCACCGCGATATGGCGGCGGTGGGTCTTGCGCTGCAAAGGCGGGCGCTGCACTGCTTACGGTAAGCAGAAGTGCTAAGGGGAGGGATTTCATCATCGCTTGGGTCATCGGAGACTCCTTTTTCATAGCGTTTGATCTAAGACGCCCGCCACACTTGATTGGTTCCCGCCGCGAATTGGGACCACTAGGGCCCTTTCTGTGGTCTGACGTTTGCCACTTAGGTATGGAATATGGGGATATTGGAAACGAAAATTAGCTGACGGTGTTATTAGAGTCAGGTGTATGATCCCAAGACGGATGGCGCAAAGATTATGAAGCGGTATCAAAGAAGAATTAGTGCATCACTTCTGGGACTAATTATTGTTGTCTTATTGGCTAATCCGTTAGTGAAATCAGTAACACCAGCTAATTATGCGTTTGCCGCTCAGCAATTCGGCACTGTTCGGCCTCAAGAGCCCGATTTCGACAATGTCTTCACAGCTACTCCTCCGACCGGTGGTGAATTCGACACTTTGGGACCGCTTGAGGCATCTAACCTTGATGAGATACCGCCAGACGAGCTCGACGACTACATACTCATTGGGGATAAGCTCTACAGAATTGGCGACGAATTCCTAGATGATAGCGGAATTCCGAAAGGTCCGACCACGAAGGATGCCTTTGGATGGTATGGATACACCACCATCAAAACTAATCCCGATCACAAATTAATCTGGTACACAGATGCAGGTGGCCAAAAGCACTATATGATCGTGCGTGCCGATGATGAGCTTTTCGCAGGCACTCCCGGAGTCGATAACGGCGATGGTTTCGAAGACTATGTTGGACAACTACAGGATGCTGAAAGCGCAATTGCGGCATCAGCAAGCATTTACGGAGGCGGCTTGGGAGGACTTATCCTCGCCCAAATTGCGCTGTGCGGACCAACCGGAGGCGCTACATGTGTGAGCGCGCTGATAACTGCGGGCATTGCTATGGTCGGGGCCGCGCTCTCCGGCTTGTACAATTATGTATTCAAGATGCTTCCAGCAGAAAGGAACATCGCAGAACAATTTGAGCTCATAGAGGCAAATAGGCCGTGACGGCATAGCGCAATCGAGCCGCTAACAGGGAGACTGCCCCATGAAAGAGCACTCAGCATACGTTTCTAAAGGCTTCTTGAGGACATTCGCATTGGCTGGAGCTTGGACTATTTTAGGTGCGGGTGTCTATCTGTTTGTGGGACAGCCAAGCCTGGCCGCAGGCTTTCTAATGGTTGCAGGTCTCGGGCTTGTATTCTTAGCATTTCGAAGTAGCTCATTGAAGGATGGGGATTATCCGCGTAGCAGGCTAATTGTCATGATTGCTACCGGTTTCAGTATGCTATTGCTCGGACTTTTTCTCCGGGTTTTTGCCAAAGGGTCGGTTGTTGCCGTGTGGGCTGCATACTTCGCCGGAATTGTTGTTCTCCTAGGTGTATCTGCTGTGCAATTCACCAGATCATCCCGACCCGAAGTTTCCTAATCCGGCAACTTACTTACCCCCTGGGTCTCCCCCAATCGGGTTGAATCGCCGCGGATCCCAAGGATAGAGGATTGATATGCCGCAGGGTTATCATCTCACTCGTCGGTTTTCTCGCCTATATGGAGCAGCCGGTGTGTGGGCTGTCGCGGGCGGAGGAATTCTGACCTTGACTTCGGGACAAATCCTGTTCGGAGCTCTATTAATAGCCTTCGCACTCATTCTTCTTGTTCTTATTGTCACTGGAAGGATTTTAAAGGAGAGAGACTACACAGGGACAGATATCCTCTTTCTATTCGTCCCGATTGTCGGCATCGTCTCAATCGCAGCAGTATATTTTGTTGTTTTTCCATCCTCTTACTTGGTTTTGGCCTATATGGCTG
>JAZGCZ010000062.1:0-2852 GCA_036477195.1 Anaerolineales bacterium
GCCGCCATATATGGGGGGTATAAGGAACGAATCCATACGCCCGATCCCCCGTAGATTCTCCTTCCGGTGACCTGCCCCCTATTCATTATTCTCGGCATGGGTGCGCTTACGTTGACCCCTCTCCATGCGTCCGTTAGAATTCGCACTGCTTGTGGCAAGACCAACGATCGCACTTCTCACGGACTTCGGTACGCAGGGTATATATGCCGGCGTGCTTAAGGGAGTCCTAAATACTCACGCTCCCCGAGCCAATGTAATCGACATTTCGCACGACGTCCCGCGTGGGGATATTCAGGCCGGCGCGTTTATGCTTTGGCAGGCCTCGCCTTACATGCCCCCGAATACCATATTTCTGTGCGTCGTAGATCCCGAGGTCGGATCCGCTCGGCGGGGCGTGGCGGCAAAATGGTCATCACGGATCTGCGTCGGCCCTGATAACGGGCTGTTTAGCTACCTGGTCATGCGCGATGGCACTCCTGAAGTTATCGAACTCTGGGATCCTCAGGTCAGCACCACCTTCCACGGAAGGGACATCTTTGCACCGTTCGCTGCTCGCCTCGCGATGGATGCGGTTTTTGCTGAGCTCGGACCTCCGGTCGAACTGGAAAAGATGCTGCCCGCTCCGCGACTGGCTGCCAAGCTCTCAGGCTCGATCGAGGGCGAGATCATCCACGAGGATCCGTTTGGAAATCTGGTTACTAGCATCGGCGTATTGCACCCCGAAGGTAGCCATATTCGATTAGATCCATGGCTAGGCCAGGAGCCGGAGTCCCAATACCCCGCTCGAAATCTTACTGCTAGGCTTCCTAATGGAGACGAGCTTCCGTTTGTCCGCACCTTCAGCGATGTCAAAGAGGGGCAAGGCCTCGCTTATATCGGAAGCAACGGCCTGTTGGAGATCGGTGTAAATCGGGGCTCGGCAGCCAGCGCGTTCGATCTGCAAACCGGCCAATCCGTTCAATTGCTTAATAAGGAATAGCTATGCCATCATTCCGAATTGAAGGAGGCCACGCGTTGAACGGCGAGGTCGTTCCTTCCGGCAACAAGAATGCCGCACTTCCCCTCATGACTGCCAGCCTAATGGCAAGCGGGGAGGTCACGCTGCACAACGTTCCTCAAATTGGTGACGTTGCCACCATGCGCCATCTTCTGGAAAGTATGGGAGTGGAAGCAGAATCCTCTAATGGATCGACTCTCATACTCCGTACTCAAGGGGCACAGCGCGCGAAGCTGGATGCGGACCTGTGCCGGCGCATCCGCGCTTCCATTTTGCTTGCCGGCCCAATGCTCAGCCGATTCGGAGGTATCGATTTGCCTCCGCCAGGGGGTGATGTGATCGGCCGACGACGGATCGATACCCATTTCCTGGCACTTGAAGCTTTCGGGGCAAAGGTTGAGCATAACGAACGTCAATTTCACATGCAGTCAGAGGGCAGGTTGCATGGCGCGGACGTTCTGCTGGACGAGGCGAGTGTGACCGCAACCGAAAATGCCATTATGGCCGCCGTCACCGCCGATGGGGCATCTGTCATTCGCAATGCGGCCTCGGAGCCACACGTGCAGGAGCTCTGCCAATTCCTTGAAACCCTCGGCGCCAAGATTGAGGGTGTTGGATCCAACACGCTTCACATTGAGGGCGTGGACGAGCTACACGGTGGCGAATACACCATTGGTCCAGATTATCTAGAGGTCGTGAGTTTTATTGCAGCCGGCGTTGTGACGGGTGGCAGTTTGCGCATCGTCAATGCAGGCGCTAAATATCTGGACATGGTTCGTCTAGTGTTTAACCGCTTCGGTGTTGATTGGATGGAAGATGGAGAGGATATCGTCATCGAAGATCAGGACCGAATTGAGATCAGTCCCGATCTCGGAGGATTCGTCCCAGAGATCACGGCCCAGCCATGGCCAGCCTTTCCTACAGATCTGGTTAGCATCGCGATCGTTGTGGCCTCTCAAGCCAAGGGGTCGGTGCTATTTCATGACTGGATGTACCCCAGCCGCATGTTTTTCGTCGATAAGCTGGTATCGATGGGGGCTAGAATCATCCTCTGCGATCCGCACCGCTGCATCGTTGAGGGACCTACGCAGCTCATCGGAGAGGTTTTGGAGAGCCCCGATATTCGGGCGGGCATGGCGCTGGTTTTGGCTGCTTTGGCGGCAAAGGGCACCTCCACCATTCACAACATTGGTCAAATTGATCGCGGCTATGAGAACATTGATGAGAAACTCCGCCAGTTGGGGGCCAAGATCGAGAGAATGCCTGACTAGCCGACACTGCGGGGGCACGTGCGGTATAATCCGCCTTCGATAGCGGACAAGCTGAATCAACTATGCCAAAACGAACTTATCAGCCAAAGATCCGACGCAGAGCGCGGGTTCACGGCTTCCGAGCTCGAATGTCCAGCAAGGGTGGTCGGGCGATTATCCGTCGACGGCGGCTGAAGGGTCGGTACCGCATAGCTGTCCGGAAGAACCAGCACGTAAAGAAGGTCAACTGGAACGCCTGAGGAATCAGTATGAGGTCGGCACAGCATTTCATGACCTCAAATGAGTCATAGCAACAGGCTGACCAGCGCGACGGAATTTCGGCGGGTGCGGCGTACTGGGAAATCTTATGCCCACCCGTTTGTTTTATTGATTGCAAGCCAGTCGAAGAGTGAGCGGTGTCACTATGGGGTCACTGCCAGCCGTTCCGTCGGAGGCGCGGTCAAACGCAACCGAGCTAAGCGTCGAATGCGGGCGGCATTGCGGAACTTTGACCTGAACCCCGGTTGGGACCTGATTCTTGTGGCCCGGCCCGGGTTGGATGAGGCCCCTTGGAACGAGTTCACAAAGGCGGTTGGCGATCTACT
>JAZGCZ010000063.1:0-11294 GCA_036477195.1 Anaerolineales bacterium
CGGCACAGTCGGTGCCGGGGGACATGCAATGGGGGTCCTCGAACACACCGCGCCAGAAGGCGAACTGCTGGGCCTGGACCGAGATACGGTCGCACTGCCGCTGGCCCAGCAGCGCCTGGCGCGGTTCAAAGGGCGCGTACACCTGGTGCAGGGGTCGTTCCGGGATATCAAGGCGCATGCAGCGGCATTCGGTTGGGAAAGAGTCGACGGTATCTTGCTCGATCTGGGGGTCTCCTCGATGCAGCTTTCAGCGCCTGAGCGTGGCTTTTCATTCCGATCGGAAGGTCCGCTAGATATGCGTTTCGATCCGGATCAAGAGCTTACAGCCGCGGATCTGGTGAATGATTTGCCGGAATCCGACCTGGCCGATTTGATCTATGAGTTTGGAGAAGAACGGAAATCAAGGCGGATCGCCAAAGCTATCGTCAGAGCCCGGCCAATCAACGATACAAGTGCTCTGGCGGCGGTGGTCGCGAGCGCGGCTCGTGGTCGAACTCGCCGTATCCACCCTGCAACCCGGACCTTTCAAGCGTTACGGATTGCGGTCAATGACGAATTAGCAGCTCTTGAAGAAACGCTGCCGCAATGCATTGAGCTCTTGAGGCCAGGCGGCAGGCTGGCGGTCATCGCTTTTCATTCTCTCGAGGATCGCATTGTCAAGCGGTTCATGCGGGAGGAATCGAAGCATCAAGACCATGAGCCCGAAGCCGCCTTCGAGCTGCCTGCCCGGGTGCGACTGATAAATCGACGGCCGATCCGGGCAAGTGAGGATGAACTGAAGAACAACCCGCGGGCGAGAAGTGCGCGACTGCGCACAGCGGAGCGAATTTAAGGGGCGGCGAGGGGTTTCCTGACGGGCCAGACCCCCCTTTGCTGCGCCGTAATGGCATGAAGCTTGCACAATATTTCGAGAAAACATATGCCTCAAGCATTCAAACAGGCTCCATGGCGGCTCCAGATCCTCAGTACCAGCCGGACAGCTCTCTGGATCGTGGGGCTCGTCGTCTTAGGCGGCGTTTACCTCGCCGTCAATTCCAAGGTAGCCAGCGCCGGTAGGGAGCTATTGATATTGGAGCGGCGGCATGAACTGCTCGTTCGAACAAATGGGGAGCTCAACGCTACCTACGCGGGCCTGATATCGCCGGAGTTCATGATGGAGCGGGCAACCTACCTTGGTTTCCGGCCGGCTCTCCCGGCTGAAATTCAATATCTTCCCGTGGACGGATTCAATATTTCAGTCGGATTTGAGGCCCCGCGCCCCCTGACTTCGGAGGAAGAGCGTCAAAGCATGCTTTCCCCAAGTTATACCGAAACACTGGGCGAATGGATATCGCGCTTCGCGATCGGAGGCGATCAGTGAGGCTGTGGAAATCTAAGCGCGCGAAGAGTGCTCAGGCCCGGACTAACAGAAAGCCGGCACCCGTTGAAGACGCTTACAAACATTCTGGCCTGCCCCCAGGGAAGCATTCTGGCGAGTCCAACTCGACGCGTGTTCCGGAAGGACATTCCCCACAAGTGCAAACCCCAGAGGGGCAGGCCCCACGACGGCAAGCCCCAGAGGGGCAGGCAGGGCCGAAGCAACCCCTCAAGCAGCGATCGGCCAGGCCGACGGGTCCCTTGGTCGCCACCAACAAGATAGGCACAACCTCATTTCGAGGGGTAGATCCGCCAAGTCCCGAATTCAGCGGCACGACCAATCCAGTCTCAAGAAGCCGCATCAGAGCCGTCACGCTTGGAATGGGTCTTATGACGGTCGGTTTGCTCTTTCAGCTGATTCGAGTGCAGTTCGGCCCTTATGCCCCGATATTCGCGGCGCGCGGAGACGTCGGATCCAGCCGCCTGGAGCGTGTCGTTCCGGCCAGGGGACTGATCTACGACCGCGATGGCCGCCTATTGGCCGCTAATGCCACATCCTATGTACTGGAAGTCGAAACCCGACAGCTCACGGCCGCCAGCCGCATAGCGATCGCCGAAGTCTTGTCGAAGGTGCTCGTGCTGCCGCTAGGTGATCTTTATAACCAACTCAGCCAGGATTGGGTCGCTCGGGGCCAATTTCGTATCCGCTTGACCCGCTCGGATCAGGCGGGAGAGCCCTTGCCCATCAACGTGGATAAATATGTGGCTGCGGTGCTCAATGAGTTCTTGGCCGATCCCTACGCCCCTGATCTGAGCGGATTGTCGCTGGTTGCGAATCCCAAGCGCGTCTACCCCAATGGCGAGCTTGCGGGGCACGTTCTCGGCTTCGTGAACCAAGAAAACGAAGGGTATTTCGGCGTGGAGGGCTACTACGATGAATGGCTCTCTGGCAAGCCGATCACGATCGCTCGGCCCATGATTCCGCCTGAAGCGCGTGCCCAACCCGATCCCCCGGCCGGCGTCAATCTGGTGCTCACGCTGGACATGGATATCCAGCAGATGGTCGAGTATGAGCTTTATTCCGCCATCGAGAGCTCCGGCTCGGAAAGCGGCGAGATCATCGTCATGGATCCTCGCAATGGTGAGATCCTGGCCTTGGCCGCCTGGCCAACTTTAAATCCGAACGAATATGAGCCGTGGTTGGTCGTGGAAGATGGGGCGGAACCGGTCATCACGCCTGCGGTTGGGGCTATGTTTGAGCCCGGCTCCACGTTCAAGGTAATCACGATGGCCTCCGCGCTGGATGCGGGGGTGGTGGAAACCGATTCAATATTCCTGGACACCGGCGAGATCGAAGTCGGCGGCAACAAGATTCGCAATTGGGACGGTGAGGCCTGGGGCCCGCAAACCATGTTGGGCTGTATGGAGCACTCGCTCAATGTGTGCCTGGCCTGGGTAGCTTCTGAGAAACTGGGAGCATCCACGCTCTACAGTTACTTGAACGCCTTCGGTATCGGGCACCTGACAGGAACCGACCTCTCTGGGGAAATCAGCGGGCAATTACGAACTCCCCGCCATCCGGATTGGACCGAGTCAGACCTTGGAACAAATTCATTTGGGCAAGGGGTCTCGATGACGCCGTTGCAGCTGATGACCGCGGTTGCGGCAGTGGCCAACGATGGCGTCATGGTCCAGCCGCATATCGTTCGCCAGATCGTCGGTCCCAGCGGCGCCTATTCGCCGAAAACAATCGTCCTCGGCCGACCGGTCACAGCCGAGACGGCCCATACCTTGAGCGAAATGCTAGCTACCTCGCTTGAGGGTGAAACAGCTTATGCAAGCTTGGCCGGCTATCGTCTGGCAGGGAAGACGGGCACCGCCCAGATCCCTGGAGACTTTGGTTACGACCCAAGGTGGACCATTGCCTCATTCATCGGATGGGGGCCCGTCGATGATCCGCAGTTCCTGGTGTTCGTGCGCCTGGATAAGCCTGAAACCTCACCCTGGGGCTCGGTGGTGGCTGCCCCCGTATTTCAAAAAGTCGTTCGGCGACTGGTTGTGTTCCTTGAGATTCCACCAGACGTGACCACAGGATGAAACCTGCCCAAACGATGGATCGAATGGAGGGTGAAATCTCCCCGCAGGTAGATCGAGGCTTGCTGACGATTGCAACCATTATTCAGGCCATAACCGGCGTGCGCCCGGAGGATTATGGGCAAGCCATCACGGACGCCGCAATTGATTCGCGGCTCGCCACACCTGGATCGCTGTTTGTGGCCATCCGAGGGAAAAAAACCGATGGTCACGAGCACCTGATCGAAGCTTTTGAGCTTGGCGCTACAACGGCCCTGATCGATCGTGATGTCGACCCCGGCTTTCGTGTCGTCGATCTGAGGGTAAACGCTGGTTTAACAGTTGTCGAAGCCCCGCTGTGTTTGCGGGTAGAGAACACGGTGGAGGCGCTCCAGGCGGTCGCGAAATTCTGGAGGGAGCAACTCGATATCCGCGTGATTGGCATCACAGGAAGCGTCGGAAAATCCACCACCAAGGAGCTGGCCGCTGAAGTGCTCCAGCAGCGCTACCGCACTTATAAGAACGAAGGCAACCTCAATAACGAAATTGGCCTTCCGCTTAGCCTGCTAAAAATCACCTCCGACGCCGAGCGCGCAGTTCTCGAAATGGGGTTCTACGTGCCAGGCGAGATTGCGCTGCTAGGCGAAATTGCAAAGCCGCAGGTAGGCGTGATCACCAATATTAGCGAAGTGCATTTGGAACGCGCCGGCAGCATGGAAGCCATCACAAAAGGGAAAGGTGAGCTCGTAGAGAGTTTGCCCTCGGCCCCAGAAGGGATAGCCATCCTGAATATTGACGACCCGGTAGTGCGAGACATGGCTGAGCGCACCGAGGCTCGCATCTTTTATTACGGTCTCTCGCAGGAGGCTGATCTCTGGGCGGGCGACATCGAAGGTCTGGGGCTGGAGGGAGTTCGATTCATATTTCACCATGAGGGGGAGGCCTTCAAAGTGCGCGTACCGCTGCTTGGCCGCCACTCGGTCCACACTGCACTGCGGGCAGCTGCGGTGGGTCTCACCGAGGGGTTGTCGTGGGACCAGATTCTGTCGGGGCTCACGGAGACTCAAAGTCAGCTTCGGCTGGTTGCAGTCGACGGCCCCGGAGGTTCTCTGCTTCTCGATGATACGTACAACGCTGCCCCGGCCTCCGTTCAAGCGGCGCTCAACCTGCTGGAAGAGCTCGAAGGTCGTCGCATTGCAGTGCTAGGAGACATGCTCGAGCTTGGCGAATTCGAGGAGCGCGGTCACCGAATGGTAGGCGCCCGCGCAGCCGAGGTGGCCCAACACCTGGTCACCGTCGGCGAGCGGGCGCGTTGGATAGGGGAAGAAGCCGTGCGCGCAGGACTACCCGAGGCGGCGCTCACGACCCTCGAAGATAGCGATCAGGCCGTGGAATTCTTGCGCGGTGAGATCGGAAGGGGAGATGTTGTGCTCGTTAAGGGCTCCCGCGGGATCCGAATGGACAAGATTGTGAGTGAGCTCGAGGTTTCTGATTGACGCAGGCTGCAGCAGCATTATCGCTTGGAGGCATCACATTCCTTCTCACAGTAATTTGGGGGGGGCCTTTCATTCAGGTCCTCCGCAATCTCAAGATCGGCAAACAGATCCGCATCGAGGGTCCGCAGCGGCACTTTACGAAACTCGGAACTCCCACAATGGGCGGCTGGTTGTTTGTCATCCCCGTCTTATTGATCACCGGCGTACTCAATCTGGTCTCCATCACCAGCGAACTCACCGTTCTCGGACGTTCGGTGCTGCTGCCCCTGGCAGTCATGCTGGCTTTCGCACTCCTGGGAGCGGTGGACGATTGGCTTGGAGTGCGCGGCGGCCGACGGGGCGAAGGCTTAAAAGGCCGCTGGAAATTCCTAGCCCAGACCATCCTGGCGCTCGGTGCGGCTATCGCCTTGAAGTATCTCTTGGACGCGCCCGATCTATTCCTGCCGAATGTGCCCGAAGAAATTCCGATCGGAGTGCTTTATGTGCCGATCGCTACGCTCGTGATTGTGGCAACTACCAACGCCGTCAATCTCACCGATGGTCTGGACGGGTTGGCCGGCTTGATCGCCGCCACCGCCTTTGCGGCTTACGGCGCGATCGCGCTCCTGCAGGGGCAAACCTTCCTGGTTCGTTTCTGCTTCACAGTGGTCGGAGCGGTATTCGCTTTCCTATGGTTCAACGCCCATCCAGCCGAGCTATTTATGGGCGACGCCGGAGCGCTTTCATTGGGCGCAACTCTGGCGGTGGTTTCGCTGATGACCGGCCAGTGGGCGCTGCTTCCCATCATCGCCATTATCCCGTTTGCCGTGACGGTCAGCGTGATTCTTCAGGTGGCTTACTTCCGATACACAAAGGGGAGACGATTGTTCAAGATGGCGCCCTTACACAACCATTTTGAACTCAGCGGGTGGAGTGAAACCCAGATTGTGCAGCGATTCTGGTTGGTGGGCCTTATGGCGGCCGGAATCGGAATTGCTCTGGCATTGATCTAAGGAGACTGCGATGGAAATCGGAATGCTCTGGTACGACGACAGCCCAACTGCACTTAAGGACCGGGTCGATCAAGCCGCCGGCTACTACACCGAGAAATATGGCCGAAAGCCCAATCTGTGCTTCGTGAATCCAAGCATGCTTCAAGCGGAAGAAGGGAAGGCCAAAGGCGTGGTGATCCGCAAGGACAAAGGAATCATGCCAGGCCATTTTTGGATCGGAGTCGACGAATCTCAGATTAAGAAGAATGGAAACCGGAAGACGCCGAGCAGCGGCAAATCACACACGAAATCAAAAGCGGAAGCGAAATCGACCGCTCCCGCGAAAACGAAAGCAAAAAAGAAGCCAAAAGCCAAGTCCGCCTCGGCGAAGCCAAGGAAGCGAACACCGGCCCTCCTCAAGAAGAGAGGATCAAGGGTCAACACAGGCAGCAAGCCGAAGTCAAAGTCGAAGGCACAAGTTAAGGCCCAGCGTTCGTGAGCTGATGTGGAGAACTGGGAAGGTGTGCGGATCGTCGTTTTGGGCCTAGCCCGACAAGGGAAGGCGTTAACCCGATACCTGTCAGAGCACGGCGCGGAAGTGATAGCGAGTGATTTGAAACGAGAAGACGAACTCCCATTGGATGAGCTAAGCGATCTGGATATCCAGTTCGAGCTGGGCGACCATCCACAAGATCTCCTTGAGAAGGCGGACCTGTTGTGCCTTTCCGGCGGGATTCCCGCCGATCTGCCGCTGGCACAGCAGGCCCGCCGCCAGGGTATCCGTGTGGCCAATGATTCTCAGATATTTTTGGACAACAGCCCGGCACCGGTCCTGGGAATCACAGGATCCGCGGGCAAGACCACCACGACCGAGCTATTAGGTCGTATGGCGCGTGCGTCGGTGGAGGGCAGCAGCCGGGCGGCCTGGGTAGGGGGCAACATTGGCGAGCCGCTGATCAAGCATTTGGACCAGATTAAGCAGGACGATCTGGTGGTGATGGAACTTTCATCCTTTCAATTGGAGTTGATGACAGCCAGCCCTCAGATCGCGGCTGTGCTGAATTTGACGCCCAATCACCTGGATCGCCATCGAACTATGGAGGCCTACTCAGCGGCTAAGGCCAATATTCTTAATTTCCAACTTGAGGGCGATACCGCAGTTCTCAACCGCGAGGATCCGGGAGCTTGGGCGCTGCGAAATTATGCCCAGGGTCGTGTGATGGGATTCGGCGTTCGTCCATTCGACGGAGAGGGTACTTATATAGAAGGCGGCCAGGTTCGGCTTCACATGGATGGCGAAGAAAAACCGTTGTTTCCAGCAGACGCAGTTTCCCTGCGCGGGCCGCACAATCTATCGAATGTTCTCGCGGCGAGTGCCATTGCGGCAGCCGCAGGAATTGAGCCGGAGGCGATGCTGGACGGGGTGGAAGGCTTCACCGGAGTGGAACACCGCCTCGAATTCGTTCGCAACGTGAGGGGGGCGGACTGGTACAACGATTCCATCGCCACTGCTCCAGAAAGAACCGTGGCCGCGATCCGATCTTTCGGCGAGTCGCTTGTGTTGCTTGCTGGGGGCCGGGACAAGGATCTCGACTGGGACGAGTTGACCACATTGATTGCTAAGCGAGTCGACCATCTTGTGCTATTTGGCGAGAGCGCGCGCATGATCGAGGGTTTGGTTCAGTCTACGCATAGTGAGCGGCCGTACACCTTGTCGGTTGCAGTCGGCCTGGATGATGCGGTTCAGGCCGCGGCAGAAGTTGCGGATGAGGGCGATGTGGTCTTGCTTGCTCCAGGAGGTACAAGCTTCGACGAGTTTGTGGACTTTTCCGTTAGAGGCCAACGGTTCAAGGAACTGGTGCTGGCCTTATGATCCGCCGCACGATATTGAGAACCGATCCCTGGCTGATGCTGCTGGTTTCAGCCATGGTCGTGATGGGGTTGGTCATGGTCTATTCGGCCAGCTGGGATGTGTCCTGGCGCCTGCACAACGACCCCAATGAGCTATTCCGCCGACAGCTTACGAATCTGGCCTATGGCCTTGCGGTGCTGATCGCGGCCTTATCTTTCCCGATCAAGTGGTTTCGGAAGCTGGCTCTGCCCATCATCGGTTTTTGTGTTCTGGCGCTGCTGGTGGTGTTGGTCATCAACACCGGCGACGGGCCACGACGAGCCATCCTTGGGGCTTCAGTTCAGCCTTCCGAAATGGCCAAGCTGGGCCTCATCATTTACCTGGCGGTTTGGATGGAATCAAAGGGGCCTCGGTTGTCGGAGTGGGGCTATGGGTTCGTCCCGCTCATGATGATCATCGGCCTGATAGGCGGCCTGATCCTGCTGCAGCCCGATCTGAGCGCGGTGATGACCATCGCGGTTGTGTCGCTGACGATGTTTTATCTGGCAGGTAGTCGAGCCTCGCAGACCTTGTTCATTGCCGCCGGCAGTGCCATCGTGGGCTTTGTCCTGGTCCGCCTGACGAACACCGGGCGCGCGCGTTGGGATGACTATCTGGCCGGTCTGGTGGACATAGAAGGAGCCAGCTACCACGTGCAGCATTCGCTGCAAGCGTTTTTCTCCGGCGGCCTGATCGGGAGGGGTTTGGGCGCCAGCCGCGAGAAATTTGGATTATTGCCCGCGCCACATACGGACAGCATTTTCGCCGTCTTGGGAGAGGAGTTAGGCCTGGCAGGCGCCTTATTCGTCCTGCTGCTGTTCCTTGCCTTCATACACCGGGGCTTTAGGGTCGCCACCATGGCGGACGACCGGCTGGCTTCACTATTGGCGGGAGGCATAACATTTTGGATCGGTGTGGAAGCGTTTGTAAACATGTCTGTTCTGCTGGGCATGCTGCCCTTCGCAGGCAACGCGCTTCCCTTTTTCAGCTTTGGCGGCTCCAGCTTGCTGGTCACGATGGCGGGCGTTGGGTTGTTGCTCAATGTCTCTCGCCAAGCCAAGTCGAAGCCCAAGAAAGCCTATGTTTCGCCTACTGGTGTCGGCCGGCGGGACAGCCGGAGGCGTGTATCCCGCCTTGGCCGTCGTCGCCGCCCTCAGAGAGCGGGCTGACGTGCTCTGGGTCGGGGGAATAGGCGGCATGGAGGAACAGCTCGTTCCGCGTGCCGGAATTCGATTTGAGGCCATTCCAGCGGCCGGAGTCCATGGAGTTGGGTTGAGAGCATTGCCAGGGAACGTGGTTCAGCTCGCAAAGGGGTATCAAGCCGCGCGGCGTATCGCGCGAAGTTATCAGCCGGAGGTGATGCTGTTCACGGGCGGTTATGTAGGCGTTCCTGTGGCAATGACGGGCGCCGGAGTGCCAAAGGTTTCCTTTGTGCCGGATCTGCAGCCCGGGCTGGGGCTGCGGGTGACGACTCGTCTGTCAAACACTGTAGCTGTGACGGCGGAGGCATCTCGCCAAGACTATGGAAATCGGCGTGTCGTTGTGACGGGTTATCCCACACGACCCGAGCTAATTCCAATTGAAGCGAAGGAAGCCCGGCGGAAACTGGGACTGGATCCGGAGCGGAGCGTTCTGCTGGCCTTTGGAGGGAGTCAGGGCGCTCGGTCAATCAATGAAGCCTTGTGGCTGGCGCTTCCCGGGATTCTAGGCATGGCCCAGGTCCTCCACATCACCGGGGATCGAGATTGGCCGCGGGTTGAAGACGTCAAAACAGAGCTTCCGGAGCGGCTGCAAGGGGCCTATTACCCGCACAGTTACCTCCATTCGGAAATGGGGGATGCGTTAGCTGCTGCGGATTTGGTGATCTCAAGGTCTGGCGCGGCAACACTTGGCGAGTATCCGCTTTATGGTTTACCCGCTATTTTGGTTCCCTACCCACATTCGTGGCGGTACCAGGCCGCCAATGCCCAATATTTGGCAGAACGGGGCGCTGCCATCGTCTTGAACGATGAAAGTTTGGCACGAGACTTGCTCCCTGCAGTGCGGGGGCTGCTGCAGGACCCCGTTCGTTTGCGTGGCATGGCGGAGGCGATGAGTGGAACCGTAACTCCGGGCGCCGCGGAAGCTATTGCTTCAGAAGTGGCGTACGCCGCAAAGGCTGGGCAGGCGACGGGGCGCAGCTCCCCCAATGAGAACTCCGCGAGTGGAAACGCGGCTGGGGATGCGGCTGACCCCGCTGAATCCGGCCCAGATGGAGATGCGAGTGGAAACGCGGCCGGGACGGCAGCGGACCCCGGCCAGGAGGAGCCTAAGTGATCAGCCTGACCGTGCTTTTCGGGCTGTTTGTAATCCTGTTTGGCGTGATCGGTGCCATGCGGGGTTGGGCGAAGGAGCTCCTGGTAACGAGCGCGGTCGTATTGGGCTTGTTCCTTAACAGCATTTTGGCGACCTATATCCAGCCCTATCAGACGTTGATGGCTACCGCGGCGCTGGGGACCGTATTCGCTGCGCAGGCGGGCGTGATTCTGCTGCTGGCATTCTTCGGATACCAGACACCGAAGCTGCAGGCGCTGCAGCCGAAGTTGATCCGCGAGCGCTTTGAGGAGATCCTGCTGGGTGGCTTCATGGGGTTGCTGAACGGTTTCTTGATCGTGGGCTCGATCTGGTTTTATCTTCACCAGACCGGTTACGCCACTACGGACCTGGTGATTGCGCCAGAAGGCGAACTTGCCGAACAAATCGATGGACTTATGGCTTATATGCCACCCAGTTTGCTGCCCATACCGCATGTCTTCTTTGCGGTGGGGGTCGTCTTTGTCTTTATCATCGTCGTTTTTGTATGAGCCGGAAGGTGCATGTAGTGGGAGTTGGCGGAGCGGGAATGTCAGCTATTGCGAGGGTCCTAATGGAGCGGGGTGATCAAGTGTCAGGCTCGGACCTGGCCATGACTCCCTTTGCCGAGAGCCTGGCCGAGGCAGGCGTACCAGTCTCGATCGGTCACCGGGCCGAGGCGGTGATGGGTGCGGACCTGGTTTTGGTCTCTTCTGCCGTACCCGATTCCAATGTGGAGCTGGAAGCAGCTATCTCAGCTGGCATCCCGGTGCTGCGAAGGCCTGCCTTCCTGTCCGAACTGGTCGAAGGATATCGGACCGTGGCCATCAGCGGCACGCACGGCAAGACCACCACCACCGCCATGGTTGCCTGGATTCTGGATCGCGCGGGCCTGCAGCCTAGCTACATCATCGGCGGCGTCCCCAAAGACCTCGGCACGAATTCTCGTCATGGAAGCGGGGATCACTTTGTAATCGAGGCCGACGAGTACGATCGGGCCTTTCTCAGCCTGCACCCGGCTATCGCGGTGGTTACGAACGTGGAGCACGATCACCCCGACGAGTATCAGAGCTTTGAGGCCTACAAAGACGCGTTCGAAACCTTCGTCTCGAGCGTTCAGGAGACCCTCATTGTCAACGCCGACGATCCGGCCGCCATGGACATGCCGGCCCCTGG
>JAZGCZ010000064.1:0-6429 GCA_036477195.1 Anaerolineales bacterium
GCTCTGGATAGGTGCCGGCCCCCACAATTACCTAAGGTCAAAGCGTGATACGATTCGCGCCCACGTGCGACTTTGCCCAGGTTGCCCTTTGCGACCCACGGAGGATAGTTCCTAATCTATGTCTGAAATCATCGGATCACCAAGCAAATACGGTCTTGAGCACCACAACCTAACAAATTCTAGAACGGTCTATTGGGGGCTCCGCGCGCCTGCCCTGATCGAACTCATCTCTCAGCGCGAAGAAGGTCAGCTGTCGGAATTCGGTGCGGTGGTGGTGGAAACCGGCGCTCACACAGGTCGAGCACCCAATGACAAATACATCGTTCGGGAGGGATCTAGCGCGGACCAAATATGGTGGGGAGAGGTGAATCGGAAATACGAGCCGGCCGCATTCGAATTACTGCACTCTCAAGTTCTCGACTACCTAAATGATAGGGAGCTGTTCGTCCAGGACGCCGCTGCAGGCGCATCAGAGCGGTACCGCGCACCTATCCGGGTTGTAAGCGAAAATGCCTGGCACAGCCTATTTGCCCGAAATCTATTCCTGAGGTTGCCGGAGGCAGAGGCCGCCTCGCAAATACCGAAGTACACCATCCTCCATGCGCCGAATTTCAAAGCCGATCCGGAAATCCACGGGATAAATTCCGAGGTCTTCATCGTTGTGAATTTTGAGCGCGGGATCATTTTGATCGGCGGAACCCGCTACGCGGGCGAAATCAAGAAATCAATCTTCACAGTAATGAATTACGAGTTGCCTCTCCAGGGGGTGCTTTCCATGCACTGCTCCGCCAACCAGGGGGAGTCCGGCGACGTTGCGCTGTTTTTTGGGCTGAGTGGAACCGGAAAAACGACCCTATCCTCAGACCCAACGCGCTATCTAATTGGAGACGATGAGCACGGATGGAGCGACGAAGGAGTGTTCAACTTCGAGGGCGGATGTTATGCGAAGACAATACGGCTGAGCCCGGAGTACGAACCCATCATTTGGAATGCAACCGAGAAATTTGGGACGGTGCTGGAAAATGTCATCATGGATGACACCAGCCGAAAACTCGACTTCGATGATGGGAAGTTGACTCAGAATACCAGGGCCGCATATGCGCTCGAGGCTGTAGAGAAACGTGTGCCGAGTGGGATGGGAGCGCACCCAAACAACGTGTTCTTCCTCACTGCCGACGCGTTTGGCGTAATGCCACCCATCTCCAGGCTCACTCCGGACCAAGCCCTGTACTATTTTCTTTCCGGCTATACATCCAAGCTTGCCGGTACGGAGAAGGGGCTAAGCGACGAGCCCCAAGCCACTTTCTCGGCGTGCTTTGGAGAACCATTCTTGCCCTTGCACCCCAGCAAGTACGCTGAGTTGCTCGGTGAGCGAATCGCGAAGCACAATGTCTCTGTTTGGCTTATTAATACTGGATGGACTGGCGGGCCGTACGGGGTGGGGGAACGCATCAATCTGCCCTTCACGCGAGCGATGGTGACGGCCGCGCTGGATGGGTCACTGGCAGATGCACCCACAAGAACGGACGAATTCTTCGGCCTCGAGGTGCCCGTAAATTGTCCTGGCGTGCCGGAAGAAGTTCTGGACCCACAAGCGACTTGGGAGGATAAGGAAGCCTACGTTGCTCAGGCGAAGAGCCTTGCAGGAAGGTTTGGCGAGAACTTCACGAAGTTCGAGGAATACGTTGCCCCGGAGGTCGTTGTGGCCGGGCCTGCAAAGTAGGTATGGAGAGCGTTATCCATATTGAACACCTCTCGAAGGTTTACGAAAGAGGCGAAGAAAAACGGATCGTTCTTGATGACCTGAGCGTAGAATTCCCATTCGGTCAGTTCACGTCCGTACGCGGACGCAGCGGAAGCGGTAAATCCACTCTGCTGAACCTGATCGCTGGAATTGACGAGCCGACCGCCGGTCAGATAGTGATTGGAGATCATGTAATTAGCCAGATGAGCCCGCGCCAGCGGGCTTATTTCCGTCGAGACAACATCGGTTTTGTTTTTCAATTCTTCAATCTCATTCCCACGCTGACCGTCCTCGAAAACGTTAGTTTGCCATCGGAGCTTTCAGGCCGAAGTGAGGCGGAATCCCAGGAACGGGCAGCTCGACTTATCGATCAGGTCGGCCTTAAAGGGAGAGAAGCGGACTTCCCAGATGTACTGTCGGGAGGCGAACAGCAGCGCGTTGCGATTGCGCGGGCATTGGTTGAGGAGCCGGTTTTGGTGCTTGCCGATGAGCCAACGGGAAATTTGGACCGCGTCACGGGAGAGGTTGTACTGTCCATGCTGCAGGAGTTGATTCAGGAGCGAGAATTAACGCTCATCCTGGCCACACATAGCCATTTGATCGCACAATTAGCGGACCAGAAATGGGCGCTGATCGATGGAAAGCTTGAGCCCGACGATGAGACCCCTTTTTAGGGCCGGAATTCGCGATCTCGTTCGTAGGCCGCTTTTCAGCGGCTTGATGCTCGCTGGCCTCGCACTTGGCGTTTCGGTAGTCACTGCGATTGACCTGGCTAGTCAGAGCGCGCTGCGCGCTTTCGAGCTGAGTTCAGAATCAGTTGCGGGTAGAACGACGCACCTGGTAGTGGGCGGACCAAGCGGTGTGCCCGAAGAACTGTATCGGGAGATTCGATCAGCGCCCGGGATCATGCAAGCCGCACCGGTGGTGGAGGGGATCGTCTCGGCTCTCGATTATGAGCAGCGGCCCCTGCGAATACTGGGCATAGATTTGTTCGCAGAGACACCGTTCCGGGATCACCTGGGACCGGGACTCTCATTGGACACGGATTTCCAGCGGTTTTTTACAGAAAGCGGAATGGCAATCATCGGCGAGGGTCTTGCTGACGCTAACCAGCTTGAGCCTGGGCATACTTTGGTAGTCCAAGTGGACGATCGCATTGAGACTATTACCATCCTAGGGGTCGTGAGCACTCCTGGCTCCGACAATATCCTGCTCATGGATATTGCTGCCGCTCAGGAACTGCTGGGTGTCTTGGGTAAGCTGAGCAGGATCGATCTCATCACGGACGCCGACGGAGTTCAAGCATTGGAAACGCACCTACCACCCGGCTTGCGAGTGATTTCCTCGAGCGAGCAACGCGATACCGCCGATCAGCTGACCTCCGCCTTTCGCCTGAACCTTACCGCCTTGAGTTTGTTGGCGCTGATTGTAGGAATATTCCTGGTCTATAACACGATGACCTTCTCTGTGCTCAGCCGGCGTAGAGTGTTTGGCACATTCAGAGCCCTCGGTGTGGCGGGGGAACAGATCTTTGCCCAGATTGTGCTGGAGGCCCTGCTGGTGGGGATGCTGGGCTCGCTTCTGGGCATACTCTTCGGATTGCTATTGGCACAGTTTGCACTCGCGCTTGTGACGCGGACGATCAATGATTTTTATTTTCTGCTAACGGTTAGAGAAGCCACGCTCACGGCCGGCGCTGTCGCCAAAGCCGTCGCACTTGGTGTTGGTGCTAGTGCGATCGCTTCTGCTATCCCTGCTCTGGAGGCATCCCGTGTACCGCCGGTGCAAGTGCTGAGACGAAGCGACATAGAGCAAGGAGCCCGGCTGTGGGCGCCGCGGGCTGGACTGCTTGGCTTGGCCCTGGCTGCCACAGGCAGCGCGTTATTTATGCTGTCGGACGACTCACTGACCCGAACCTTCCTGGGTATTCTGGTGCTGGTTCTGGGCTTGGCATTTATGGTGCCGTTCGCTACCCAGATCTTCATGCGGCTGTTTCGAAGGTTATCGACTCGAATTCACTGGCGGCTGGCCGTAAGAGGAGTGACCGGTCAACTCAGCCGAACGGGGATCGCGATTGCGGCACTAATGGTGGCATTGTCTGTGACGATTGGGGTCACATTGATGATTAGAAGCTTTCGATCGACAGTCGAAAACTGGCTCGACATCACGCTCTATTCGGATATTTATGTCTCGTCTCCTGCCGCAATCGGGAACCGCCCTCAGGCCAGCCTTTCGCCCTCGCTCAAGGCTCGCTTGGAGCGAGTTGAGGGAGTGAGGACAGTTGAGGCCATCCGCGCCGTGCAAGTTCAAGGTGAAATAGGAGAGCTCGACCTCACGGCCGTCGATCCAGGACGTGTGCGGGACGCGGGGTTATATAGATTTGCTAACGGAACCGCGAGTCAAGTATGGGACCGCATTCGTGAGGGAGCGATCGTAATTAGCGAATCTCTGGCGTTCAGAAGCAGCAATCAAGATTTCCTGGTGCTGGAAACGGAAGCTGGGCCGAAGACTTTCGAAATCGTTGGCGTTTTCTATGACTATTCTTCGGATCGCGGCACGGTATTAATGAGCCGCGAGATCTATCAGGAACACTGGAATGACTCCGCACTCTCCTCGCTGGGTATTGAGGCTCTCTCGGATGTGAGTGTTGATGATCTGGCCGAATCGATCAGAGCTGAACTTGCAGGTACGGGTTTGGAAGTGCATCAGAACCAACAGATACGGGAGGAAGCCTTACGCATCTTCGATCGAACTTTCGCGATTACCGATTCGCTTCGAATTTTGGCTGTTGTGGTCGCCTTCTTTGGCGTGCTGAGCGCGTTGCTCTCCCTGCAATTGGATCGCAAGCGCGAGTACGCGACGCTGGAAGCTATCGGCTTAGCTCCCGAAGGGCTGGAAAAATTAACCTATCTCGAAACCGGTCTTATGGGGCTCTCCGCCTCACTATTGGCGATGCCCACCGGCCTGCTGCTGGCCTTGATCCTGATACACATTATTAATGTACGATCTTTTGGCTGGACAATCGAGCTGGCGCCTGCCACAGGCCCGTTCTTACAGGCTATTGTCGTCGGCATTGTTGCCTCGCTCGCAGCTGCGGTCTACCCGGTTTCCAGGTTGCGCAAGATTCCAGTGGCAGAAGCGATTCGAGGAGAGTAGTGATGAGATTCGCGGTCGCAAGCCTGGTAATTGTGCTGGCGCTCATCGGAATTATCCTACTCCCTACCGCAGCTGACCCGGAAGTCCCCGTATTCGAACTGCTCGGGTCGGCAACCGATCCTGGGTTCGAAACGGTCCAGGAGCCGCGGGAGTTTAGCTTTCCTCAGGACCACGGACCGCATCTCGAGTACCAAACAGAGTGGTGGTACTACACGGGCAATCTGGAAGCAGAAGGCGGAGAGCGTTTCGGTTATCAGCTCACGATCTTCCGCAGAGGCTTGGCGCCTGGTGAGACACAGCGGGAATCGACCTTCGCCACAAATCAGATTTACTTTGGGCATATTGCATTGACAGATATTGGCAAAGGAGAGCATGTGGCACTGGAGCGGTTTGAGAGGGGCTCCGCGGGTTTGGCGGGCGCAACCGGGGATCCTTTCTCTGTCACCTTGGGTGATTGGACCGTACGAAGCCTCAATGACACTGGAAGTCAAGTTCGCCTGAGCGCCCGCGAAGCCGGCCTCGGATTCGATCTCACACTCACCGCCACGAGGCCGATCGTGGAGCACGGGGAGCAGGGTTTCAGCCTTAGGGGAGAAGCCGAGGGTAACGCCTCTTACTATCTCAGCTTCACCGACATGCAGACTCAAGGCCGCCTCGAAGTCGGAGACCGAGTGTTCGAGGTGAGCGGTTCGAGCTGGTTTGACCATGAGTGGGGCACAAATTCCCTGGGTCCGGAGGCGATCGGATGGGATTGGTTTGGCTTACAGCTTGAGGATGGCAGAGAACTCATGCTCTACCAGTTCCGCACAAGCGATGGCGGGATCGAGCGAGTGTCGAATGGAACGCTGGTGGAGGCAAACGGGGAGTCGCGATGGCTGACCGCCGACGAATTTGATATCGTACCGATCACCACTTGGACCAGCAGCGATACAGGCACCACGTATCCGTCGGGTTGGGAAATATCCATTCCTGATGAAGGTTTGGAGTTGATTGTAGAGCCCTGGGTCAAAGACCAGGAAATGCGACTTACCCTTGAATACTGGGAAGGAGCGGTCCGGGTGAGCGGGACTGTGGACGGTCAGGGATATGTGGAGCTGACGGGTTATTCCGGAAGCATGCAGGGCCTGTTCTAAGGCTGCCAGACGATCGTATCTGGCTTAAATCCGGAAGCATGCAGAGCCTGTTCTAAGGCTGCCAGATGATCGTATCTGGCTTAAAGACTGACCAGGAGAACCAGAAGTGCTCGCCCGACACCAACCTTTCCAGCTGACTGCCTGATAATGGTCCCTCAATGGCTTCCCCCGTTAGATTCCATAGGGAGCCAGTCTCGGCGTCCACAAACCCTTCATCAGCAACCTCGAAGGTCAGAATTTCCCCCGCCAATTCCCGCGAAAAAGCACCAGTGGATCCGACATCCTTGACGGTGTTGCCAAAGGCAGTATTGGTGCCCGATTTCCAGAAGATTACGACCGGCTGGCCAGCATACTCCTCATTCACGACACCCTCCTCGGCAAGCAGGCTGAATGGAA
>JAZGCZ010000065.1:0-3572 GCA_036477195.1 Anaerolineales bacterium
ACGAGCTTGGGCTTTCTTCTGACGCTCTTGACGATCCGCTTAATCCCGAGCCTCGTATCTTGGGTTGGCTGGGAATGGGCTTTTGCGTTCCTTGCGATTGGACCTGCGGTAGGTATTTGGGGGATGCTCGCGTTGCGCCGTTCACCGGCCGCAGCTCGACTGGCCGCGGGCCGCGGATAGACTTTCCCATTCCGGCCCGTTGATAGAAAGGCGATACGGGATGGAACTTTACGTGGGCCAGACCGCTCGGCGAAGCAGCACCTTCACTACCGAGCACGTGCACGCTTATGCCGAGCTGACCGGGGACCGCAATCCTCTGCACTTTGATGCGCAATTCGCGGCCGGCACTCGGTTTGGGAAATTAGTGGTGCAAGGCGGCCTGACGACCGGTCTGCGTCATGCACTTGTGGCCGAAGACCTTCCCGGGCCCGGTACAGTCTTCCTCGGCCAGGATTGGCGGTTCACAGCCCCCGATTTCATCGGTGATACGGTCACCGCGGAGGCCGAAGTTCTCAGCCTACACGACTCCAAACCGGTTACCGAGCTGGCGATCACCGTGACGCGCTCCGATGGAGAGACGGTATTGGAAGGTGTGGCATGGTGCTACACATTCTCCCCTGACTCGGTGGGTTGACACTCGGTCGAGGGATGATGGCTGGCGCTTTGCGGCCCTGTAAAGTAAGGGGCGCGTTAGAAGTTGGGGTGTGCTAGTGACCGAGCTATCAGAGGCCCTTGGTAGCGAAGAAGCGCGAGCAGGAGACAACGAGCGTGGAGTCTACGGCTCTCCAATGATCCAGAGCGAAACTGCCTTACTGAAGCTCGCGCTTCATCTCCGCATATTCGTCTTTGCTGATTTCGCCTCTGGCATACCTACTTTTCAGGATCGAAAGCGGCGTTTCGGTCTCACCCACCTCGGTGTTGCGGCCCCGGGGGCTTCGGCCATAGTCGTCTCGTCTAGATCCGAAACCTCCCCATCGGCTCATCATCAGGAACATGAATCCCGCCATCATGATGATCCCGATAATGGGGAAGATGATCCAGCCTCCACTCCCTATGAAATCTCCAGGCATCGTAAGCACTCCTTTCTCGGTCAATAATGGGGATCTCAGAAATTCAGCCAAGTCTTCCAGGTCGCCATCGCTGATCTGCCAGCGTGGCATTTCGGAACTCAGCGGCTCGCCATTCGGATGCTTGCCTTCCACGACGGCCATCCGGAAATTCACTAGATCATAGCTGGCATGCGCTTCCGCATGCTCGTCATCGGGGTCGCCTTCGTCAGCGTGCTCTGCTCCAACCTCGCCGGCCAAGACCGACCAGCGAATATCCGGGGCGTCCATTACCTGCATGCGCATCATGTGCACACCACCCCGTGCTTCCTGCCCGTGACAGGAAGCGCAGCTGAGACGAGTGCCCATCATGCCTGGGCCGATGAAACCAGTGCCTCCTCGATAGGCAATAGGCTCCCCTCGATCATTGATGCCCCTGAAATAGATGAGCTCGCCATTGGATCCGGACGCCCTCGCACCCGTTGCCCAAATCAAGCCCAGCACGATCAAGACTGCCAGAAGCAGCACACCCCCGAAAATCGCGACCGGTCGCCAGCGGATGTCATTCATTTTTCTATTCGATAGTGATGCTTATGCCCCAGCGGCCAGTTCATTCGCACACGCCACATAACAGACTCGCCGAAGGGGACCAGACGGGTCTATTGAAGAATGATGGTTAGGGAAGTCGGCAGGGCAGGCGCAATGACGTAGCCAAAAGTCCCAGATCTCTAGCGTTTGGCACGATTTTCACAAATGGCGACCAGACCTATCTATATTGTTGGATGGGTCTGGAACCAATGTAAGTGACAAAGCTCCTCGCTGAAATCGATATTCCCCTCGAACACTAGGTTCGGCACCCGCAAGTTGACATCGCCGCCAACCGTACCAGAATTCAGGAAAACCATGCAGCAGAATTACCAATTGACCTGCGCTGGGCCCGTCCTGGACAACGTGCAGATTGATTCCATTTGCTGTGATCTGCTGATGTTCCATGATGGGGGTCGCGTTTCTTGAGTCTGAGGTTACCCAGCGCTGCCCAACGGCTGCTTGCCTGCGCCCGCAGGGTGCTTGCCTGTGCTCGCAGAGTGCGGCCCGCCAAGGCATGCCCGCATCTGTCGAAGCTATTTCTAGTGGGACTTTGACCAGTCAAGTCGAGCATCTGTTCGGACCGGCCGACGAGTTCCTTCAACTCAAAGACTCAGCGAGAAGATTGAGATATAGAAATCCCGCGGCTAATGCACCCAGAATCTGCCAGACAGCATGGCCCTGGATCCAACTGTCGGGTCTGCAAAGAGGCTTTCCGGTCCCTGAGAAAATCCAGATCCCAAAGGCGACCGCGAATGTGACAACCTCCAACACAAGCCAGGGCCAGAATCGTCGATATAGTCCGATATCGCCGAAGGCACCCGTGGGTATCAATACTTCGATGATGATCAACCACAAGAACAAGATTGGAAACACGTATCTTTCGCTGCCTTCATTCGGAATGCGAACGGCTGCCAACGTGACATTTACAAACAGGAAGATGAGGATGAACATGCCCAGGTTGCCAGCGTCAAGAATCCGGTAGAGATCGTAAAGCACCACGAAACTCAGGAACCAATACATCGCCAGGTTATCGACGATACTCCCCCACTTTTTCATGGACGCGTGGAAAAACATGCTTCCGAGGCCCAGGCCGATGACGAGCAGGCCATAGGTTATCGGATAGAACGGTATGGCTGCCATCGGGTTTCCACTTATCGCACCGGCACCCCCTGCGTGGAACAGGATCAACAAACCGACGAGCACAAAGGCCAGATTCGACCAGGTATTGCTCGGCTGCTTGATCCTCCCCGGGCGAAGCCGCTCACAATGACAATCATCTCTAGCGATGCAATCGTCGTCTTCGCCAGGCCAGCCGCGTGCGCCCAAGACAAAGAAAATCGCCAAAGCCACTCCTGTCCCGATAAGCCCCAGCCATAAACCCACAAAGTTTTCCATCGTCTATCGCCCTCCTCCTCTTACAACGGAATGAATTCCCCGCAAACTCTCCTCGAACAGAGTATACAGAGGCATTTCTTATTCTCCTGAAATCGGTTTACAGAGTAGGAGCTCGCGACCTGAGCCATCTCCGTTCAATGCAGGATGATATACCTCTTGAGACGGTCTCCCACCGGTCCAAAGGAAGTTGCGCGACAATCGTCGTTTGCGGGCACCTCCACCCGAGCGCCGGGCAGCAAGGGATGCTCGGTGAGACCACCGTCGTGAACGCGGGTCCAAACGGAGTCGAATGGGAGCTTGGCATTCCGGGAGCGACAGCTAACTAGCCGCTGCCCCGCAAAGAACGCGGCATCTCCGACAGGAGACCTGATGCAGATAGAGACCTTCAAAACTGCGTGGACGATCTGAGAATAGCGCTCGGATCATCATCGCAATGCGCCAGGAGCCCCCTAGAACCTCCTCGAAGACAATCTCAAATGAAACGATGGATCGGAATCTTCCTAGCCCTGGCCTTCGTCCTCCGAGGCTGTGGACTTACTGAGG
>JAZGCZ010000066.1:0-10091 GCA_036477195.1 Anaerolineales bacterium
GAATTCAGCCGGCTCATCAGCCGCTTCTACCAGGTCAGCACGGACGTGATGGTCCACTCCGATGCCTTGGTGGATAAGCTCATCGGCGATGAAGTCACGGGGTTGTACGTTCCAGGTTTTGCGGGCAAGGATCACGCGATGATTGCCATCGAGGCAGCGAAGCTACTCCTCACGGTCACTGGTCACGCGGACGCGGATGGGCCGTGGGTGCCGGTCGGCGCCGGTGTACACACCGGGGAAGCCTTTGTGGGCGCGGTGGGCTCTAAGCAGGGGCTTACAGACATCACAACCCTCGGCGATGCGCCTAATACAGCAGCTCGCCTAGCCTCCGTCGCTGCCACGGGGGAAATCATCGTGAGCGACGCCGCTGCGAAGGCGGCCGAATTAGATACCTCCGGTCTTGAAGGTCGAAGTCTGGAACTTAAGGGCAAGTCCAAGCCGGTACCCGTCCACGTTATCAAAATTCGTCCAGAGACCCACTAGTACCGGCTCTTTGCGTAAGCCTGCCATAACAAATGTTGGAGGTGAGAGATGAAGCGACCGGTTCACTTCGAGATACTCGCTGAAGATCCTGCTAAGCTCGCCGAATTCTACAAAACCGTCTTTGGATGGGAGATTGCAGACTGGGGCGGCGCCGACCAGACATACTGGCTTGCCACCACAGGCCCCGACACAGAACCGGGGATCAACGGGGGATTCATGGGTCGAGCACTCGATCAGGTCGTGATCAATACACTAGAAGTGGATTCGCTTGACGAGGCCACAAGCCAGATAAAGGCCGCTGGTGGCAAACTTGTTCATGGCCCAAACGATGTTCCTGGGGCTGGAATCCACGCCTATTTCGCCGATCCCGAAGGTATCTTGTTTGGGGTAATGCAGCCTGCCGATTAGAGTGAATACCCTTGTCCAGGCCCGAACGTGAACTCCGATAGCGTTTCGAAATGGTCTCATAAATCGGCTACAAAAGGGAATTCTAATGATCATCTCATCCCCGGTGCGCTCGATAGCACTTCGCTTTATGCTAGGATTTTGCCGGATGTGAAATGAGCAAATCCACGCGTGAAAGGCTAAGGTCAAAGCGGCGCCGCGAGCGCGCGCGCAATATCGTGATCGGAGGAATCATTGCCGTCGCGATAGTGGCGGGTGTCGCGTGGCTGGCGACGCAATCCAGAGCGCGTGAAAGCGGCGACACGGTTCCGATCCCGCAAGTCCAGGCGATTGAGGAAATGCCAGAAGTGGTGCATGTCGCTGAGGGCACCGATCCTGGACCCTATAATTCGGATCCTCCGACCTCAGGCCGGCACTACTCAACTCAAGCATTCGCTGATTTCATCGACGAGGATAGCCTAGAATCATTCGGAGAATTCCCGGCGGGCTACTTGCTGCACAGCCTAGAGCACGGATATGTGATCTTCTATTACAACTGCGATATCCTCAGCGATACCGAGTGCGAGGACCTGAAGGATGAGATCAAGCAGGTGATGAGCCGGGTGGCCAATTTTAAAGTCATAGGCATTCCGTGGTCAACCATCGAAGAACCGGTAGTCATGACTTCTTGGGGCCGTTTGCTCCGCTTCGAAGAATTTGATCCCGCTGTAGCCGAGCAGTACGTCAGAAACTTCCGCAATCAGGCACCGGAGCCAAACGCGCCCTAAATGGAGCCGCTAGGCAAGTTTTGGCGAGGATCAAGCAATACAAAACCAGCCCCTTCTCGGGGCTGGAATTCTTATACAGCTCTTCGGTTCTAGATCAGGCTTGTTCTAGCTTTGGTCCGGTACGGTTTTCCATCCACAAGCGCAGACCCAGTAGCACGACGATCCAGTAGCCGAAGTATCCAACCACCTCTTCCAATGAGGGATTGCCGTTATAGCCAAAAACCGCCTTAAGGATCTGACCCAGTGAGGAGTTTTCGTCCAAGATATTGTTGGTGTCCCAGACCTGCTCGTTGACCGTCGGAATGAGCCCCGCTTCCTGAAACTCATGGATGCCATGCGCCAGCAAACCAGCCGCAAATAGCAGTAGAAGAACGCTGGTGATGTTGAAAAAGCGCCGCACGTTCAATTTAGCAGTTGAAGCATAGATCAGGTATCCGATCAGTATCGCCGCTGCAAGTCCGAGTACCGCGCCAATGAGCGTCCCCCGGCCATTCGATGCAAATGCCGCCGCCGACAAAAAGAGTGCCGTTTCAACCCCCTCGCGGAATACCGCGATGAAGGCGACAAGAATGAGCCCCCACTTGGTTCCGGTCTCGACCGCGTCCTGGACGTTTCGTTCGAGCGAGATCTTGACCAGGCGCGCTTGAGTGCGCATCCAGAAAATCATCCAGGTCAGCACGCCGACCGCCAAAAACATCGTGGCGCCTTCAAAAATCTCCTCAGCCCGCCCTTCAAGTTCCATGCCAACGAATTGGATGAAAATTGCGAGCCCAAGGCTCGCCAAAACCGCGACGAAGACCCCGATCCAGACAGACCTTCGGCCCTCCAAATAACCAATCCTGCGCAGGTATCCAAGGACAATACCGACAATTAAGGCGGCTTCAAGTCCCTCTCGTAATGCAATTAACGCTGCTGCTGCCATTCGTTAGTCGACTCCTCCAGCAATAAAACAGAATATGTCCGTGAAAAATGTACCAATCAAAGGCTCAACCGTCAATTGACGTTGTTCTTAACCTATTCTCGCCATGGCATAACTCATTGATTAACCCAGGTATCACTCTCACTGCCGCGCAACTTCTAACCTAATAAAGACCCTCGCTGCCGCGCAACTTCTAACCTGATCAAGACCCTCGCTGCCGCCCAATTTCTAACCTAGTTAAGACCCTCGCTGCCGCGCAACTTTCGCGGCTGGGGTCTATAGTACTCTTTAGAGTATGGTCGATCCCACCGACCGTGACCTGGTGCTTCGCACGCGGCGCGGCGAGGTGGAAGCATTCGGGGAGGTCGTAACCCGTTATCAACAATCGGTCTTCAATGTCTGCTATCGCATGCTCGGGGAGAGAATGGAAGCCGAGGATCTGGCGCAGGAGACCTTCATACGTGCGTATCAGCGACTGGAAACCTTTGATGTTGAGCGACCTTTCGGACCCTGGATACGGCGGGTTGCGACCAACGTTTGTCTAAATCATATACAGAAGCGGAGACCAGAAAGTTACGAATTTGATGAGGAGCGCGATCAGACTCCCGCAGCAGCTCGACAAGAACCGGAAGCCTATATACAAGGCGCCCAGGCTGCTGCGGAAGTGCGCCAGGCGATCACTGCGCTGCCGGCGCACTTCCGAGCGGTGATTGAGTTGCGACATTATCAGGAAATGAGCTATTCTGAAATCGCCGACGTACTTGAAATACCGCAAAGTGACGTGAAGAGTCACTTGTATCGAGCTCGAAAAAAGCTAGCAGGATTGCTGTCCACCAATGAGTGAGCACCTGAACAACGAAACATTCCACGGATATCTGGATGGCGAATTGACTCAATCGGAGCGGCGCGAGGTTGAGGCGCACCTTCGCGTCTGCCCAACTTGCGAAGCCGAGATGACACAATTGCGCAGCCTCTTCCACTCTATTGAAAGTCTTCCGTCAGAGCCGCTTGCCATCGATTTAGTCCCAGGCGTCATGGCAGCCGTGCAACCGCGGGCCAGGTGGCTTCCTTCATTTGCGGTTGGAGAGCTCGTGGCCGCTGCAGCCCTTACCCTCGCTTTGGTCCTCTGGCTCGGGGGCGGAGAGCTTCAAGCTCGATTGGACGGCGCTGCGCAGCGACTGATTGGGCAGCTAGAAGTTGCTGCGGTTGGCATTTCGGCCGCAGCTACCGATTTTCTCACTCAGGTACCCGATTCTCCGCAACTTGACTTTATCCAGCTTGGCGATCTGATCGGGACCTTGTTCGGTTCTCCCTCGTTATTGTGGGCAGTGGGGGCAATCGCCTTAGTGCTCTTAATGCTTGGTAATGGCCTGGTCCTTCGCACGGGAAAGGAAAGAAATGCCTGAGGCCATTGCCCTCATATTCCTTGATAATGGCCTGGTCCTTCGTATAGGAAAGGATAAAAATGCCTGAGGCTATCGCACTCATACTCCTGGCTCCCCTGGTGGCGCTGTCAATGGTTGCGCTGTTTGTGGCAATGGGAGCGCTCTTCCCTAGGCAAATCGCCGATGTGAAGGCAAAGAGTTCGGACATGCCTGGCCGGTCGTTTCTTCTGGGGCTCATCAACGTCATCTTTCTTTCTGTGATCGTTGCTGCGCTGAGCGGGGGCGGTGACTTTCCACAACTGCTCGGGCTTCTGTTTTTTACTATTCTCGTAGTTGGATTGGCCTTCGGGTTGGCCGGTATGGCGCCCTTGATTGGTGAGCGCCTTTTACCGGAGTCCAGCGGGATCCGACAGGCGGGCTGGGGCGCGGCCATAATGATCGTGGCCAGCCTCACCCCATTCATTGGCTGGTTCCTGCTCTTTCCCTACCTTTCCTTCCGCGGGATAGGCGCGTTAATCCTCAGCTTGTTCGCAAGAACCTCAAGCTAAGCCTCAATCTCGCTGCAAACCAGATAGCGGTCGGAACCAATTCACGCTGCGCTTCAATATCCCTTAACCTCCAGCTTGCCGTCAAGGTTCCAGCCCTGTCACAGCCGATTATTTGGCGCGAACTGCAACATTTAGCTCCACTGCCTTGTACTGCACATCAAGAGGCGAGGAATGCGAATCGCGCATTTCTCGAAAGGAGTCTGAATCATGGCAGACGTCTACGCGGTCTTCGGAACGCTGCTCGCTCTCGGGATCATATTCCCTGGCATGCTGGTTGCCTGGTCATTGATATTTCCCGGCACCGTCGGGAGGGCCGGCTCACGAATTGAGCGCACACCTTGGCGCTGCTTGGGACTCGGTTTAGCTCTGGCCATCCCTATCGGGTTTACGGTAGCTATTCTCTTATCGATTGCGCTGGGACCCGCCAACTTTCTTGGGGCGGCTTTGGTCGTAAGTTCACTGGCAGTTGCCAGCCTGGGAGCCAGCGGCATGGCTGGAATGATGGGCCGGCGATTGCTCACCGAAAACACTTCGGAAGCGGGCAGCTTCCTGCGAGGGGCAATTGCATTGGAATTGGCCGCCGCCTTTCCCGTAATCGGCTGGTTCCTGGCCATTCCGCTCATCACGCTGAGCTCGCTAGGGGCCGCGGCCTTTGCGGTGCTCGGCTGGATGCCGCAATCTCGCTTAGCCCAAGATAATTCAGCCGCGCAAGACCAGCCTGCTCTCGGCCAAGCATGACGATCGAGCGTCGCGAGTTTCTACGGTTGGCTAGTTTGGTGGCAGGCGGAGCCGCCCTCTCAGCGTGTTCACCGCTCTACAAGGAATTCTCGGGAGTCCCCAGAGCACTAGACGGGTGGGAGTCGATCTCAGCTTTTGATTTTCGGGTGCTTAGCAGACTCACGTATGGACCCAACATCGAAGATCGAGAGCAAATCACGCGACAGGGTTGGAAGGCGTGGGTCGAGAGTCAACTTGCGGCAGATCGGATCGTAGACGAAGGCGTCTTTTGGCGATTGCGTCCCTACGACTCTCTTGCACTCGAGGCGGACGCTTTGGCTCTATGGGAAAAAGACGACGTATCACTGGATATGCAGCGAGGGGCGATGCTCAGACGAGTCTACAGCCGAAGACAGCTGTACGAGCGCATGGTCGAATTTTGGACCGACCACTTCAATATCTCAATCATGAAAGGTGACTGCTGGTTCCTCAAGGGGGTCGATGATCGCCAGGTCATTCGGCAGCATGCGCTGGGTGATTTCCGTGATCTGCTTTGGGCATCAGCCCACTCACCGGCCATGCTCGTGTACCTCGATAACCAGGCCAATGAAGGCCGGGCTCCCAACGAGAATTACGCCCGGGAATTGATGGAACTGCACACGCTAGGGGTGGAGGGGGGCTATACCCAAAATGATGTGATGGAGTTGGCGCGCTGCTTCACAGGCTGGACCGTAAAGGATCACTTCTGGAAAGGCGAATTCACCTTTAACCAGGATTTCCACGACCAGGGCACAAAGCTGGTTCTGGGCCAGCGGATTGAGCCTGCTGGTCAGCGCGAGGCAGAGCTCGTTTTGGAAAAGCTCGCGCTGCATCCCTCCACTGCCCGCCGTCTCTCCCGAAAATTGGTGCGCAAATTCGTGACCGAAGAGGATTGGCCCGAACTAGTCGAGAGCGCGGCACAGACTTTTCTGCGCACGCAAGGATCAATTCGTGCGACGGTAGGACATATCCTTGAACGCGGGCTTGAAGATCCCGGCGTCAAAATAAAGCGGCCCACGGACTTCATAGCGGGTGGAATCCGGTCCTTGGGAGCGGATACCGATGGGGGCCAGCCACTCCAAACCTTCTTAGCCCAGATGGGCCAGCCAGCATTTAAGTGGCCGACACCGGACGGTCCGCCAGACAACTCGGCCTACTGGACCAGCAATCTGATGCCGCGCTGGCGCTTCGCCATTGCGTTGGCTCAGAACCATATAGATGGGACTGAGCTGGAGGCTGGTGCGTTTACGGAATCCGGATCACCAGAGTCCGACTTCGATCGTCTCTCCGAGCTCATGTTGGGAGTTCCGTTGCGGCCTCAGATCCGAGATGAGCTCATCGAATCATTTGCAGACGGCGGCGCCACGGATCGGCGGACGATGATGGAGCTCACAATCGCCGGTCTTCTAGCGTCCCCCGCATATCAATGGATGTGAGGTGAACAGATGCCTAGGGTAGCTGAACGAGCGGAATTCATGCACGCCCTTCAATCTTCGTGTTGTGAACCTGCGGCCGCGGCCTACGTGCGATCGGCCTGGCCGGCGTGGATGCCAAGGTTGGCCTTTACCGAATCGCTGAGCGGGGATGTCCTGGTAGTGATCTTCCTGCGCGGCGCGGCCGATGCGCTCAATATCCTCGTCCCCCACGGTGAGCAAGCCTATTATGCAAACCGGCCCACCTTGGCGGTGGCCAGGCCGGACGATACAAAGGCCCCACTTCTGGAGCGAGCGATCGATCTGGATGGATTCTTTGGCTTCCATCCACTTCTCCATCCTCTGATGCCAATCTGGGAGCAGGGACATCTCGCTCCGATCCATGCTTGCGGTGCGCCGGACGAATCACGCAGCCATTTCAGGGCGATGGAGCTGATGGAGCGGGGAGTTGAGGACACTCACGGCCCTGCTTCGGGATGGATCAATCGTCACCTTGCAACCTTAAATACGGGGAACGGCTCCCCGCTTCGGGCGGTGGGTTTAGGAGAGGCTGCGCAACGCAGCCTCCAGGGCGCGATCCCTGTGAGCGCCTTGCGCTCAATCTCGGATTTTCATCTGGCCGGGGACCGCAAAGTTGAGAGTTTGATGCAGGCCGGGCTGTCTTCGCTTTACAGAACTGAAGATCCGCTGGGAGTGCTTGGCCAGGAGACGCTGAGAATCCTCCGCACCCTGGAAACCCTCAGCCCAGATACTTACATCCCTCAGGTTTCCGCCGCGTATCCAGAGGGCGAATTCGGCACGGGGCTGCGCCAGATTGCGATGCTGGTGAAGGCTCAGGTCGGTCTTGAGGTGGCTGCCATCGATCTCGGCGGTTGGGATACACACTTTGCGCAGGGCACGAATCAGGGCCTGATGCCTAACTTACTTACCGAGCTAGCAGCTGGGCTGGCTGCGATTCACGAAGATCTGGCCGACTTTCACTCCAAGCTCAGCGTCGTCGTGATGACGGAGTTCGGACGTCGGCTCAAGGAAAATGCCAGCTTGGGTACCGATCACGGACACGGCGGGTTCATGCTGCTTATGGGGGACAATGTGGTGGGGAACACTATCCACGGCACATGGCCGGGACTGGAGCAGGATCAACTATTCGGGCCTGGCGATCTTGCGGTGACGACCGACTATCGTGATGTTCTCTCCGAGGTCTGCAAGACGCGCCTCAAGAATAGATCCATAGACCAGATCTTCCCGGAGTTTAGGCCCACTCAGTTTGGCTTCGTGAGGGAGGGGTAGGGGTCGTCTGCAGACCCACTCAGTTTGGCATCGCCAGGAGTGGTAGGCGGTCGCTTTCCGAAGGACCGAATTCCCAATTGCAGTCCTGCCCAAGACTTCGGGCTTGCGAAATAGATTCATGAGCCCGAGTTGCCGGGGCAGGGATAGTCCACGTTAGCCCGAATCCGACAGGCAATCTTCGTCAGCTACCGAGCACTTCAGCTCGTCCTCCGACTCCCAATTTAGAAACGCCTCCAATACCCGCAAGTTGATCTCTAAGTCCGTGTCCCGGTGGTTCGTGAGTTCAACATCCAGGGCGGGTATGCCCACATCTGCGGCCCAGTCCGTGAACTGTCCGGTGTACAGACAGCCGGCGTTGATGGGTGGATAAGGGTATGGAACAACCTCAGCTACGGATTCGGCGAGGCTCACCGAACCCGGAAGGGGAGGCTGCCCACCGGGGAAGATTCCGAGCGCTGCGCTATGGTAGCTGATAATGGCTTCGATTTCGTTATCAAGAATAAATTCCATGAGGGCCGCCACCTCCGGTTCAGATGAAGGTGCCGCGCCTCCATGAATGGGCAGGTAGCTCCAGCAGCCGGCCTTCGGCCAGTCTTCCTGCCACAGCGAGGGCCAATTCCTATTTAAGTCCACTCCATTCTCATTGGCTCGGCCCTCATATGACGACGAGCGAGCTTCACCATCCGGGTTTAGCGCGGGCAGCAAGTAGAGGCTGATGTTTGACGGAATGGTTTCCGGGTGGACCAGCAGGTGACTCATCAGTTGGTGCGCCAGCGCGATCGTGTTCGACTCATAGCCTCCGTGGATGCCCGCAACGATGAGCCGCCTAGAAGGCCCGCCGCCGTACCGGTACATGGTTAGAGCTCTCCCAGCTACCGTGTAGCCAATGATCTCGGGTCCGCTCGCGAACGAGGTCGGGCTCGGATCTATCTGTGGAGTCGAAGGTGGAGCAGGTGCGGGGGTTGATTCTTCGCTATTCGGAGACTGCGGCTGGGGAGAAGCTGCCATGGGCGCAATAGGCTCCGAAACCGCAGGCGCCGGGGTTTGAGAGCAAGCGACAATAATGAAGGAAAGACCGCATAGTACAGTTAGAAGGGGTTTGTTCCTCGAGGTTGGCATCGCTCAAGCGCAAGAGTATATCGCGGCGGCACATGCCCCGCTCGAAAGCTTCACGCTCATAAGACACGCGAGCTAAACGCATGCTCTGTAGTGGCGGTAGTTAGAAATGCAAGTGCTGCACGGAAGACTGGAACTCGCGGGCGGTAGTCAAAAATGCGTGCCATTTGCTAAAATGACTCGTCTATGTCGCTCAAACCCGGTGAGACTCTTCACGATCGCTACCAAATTGAATCTGTCCTTGGCCAAGGGGGGATGGGCGCGGTATATCAGGCCAAGGACAAGAGCCTTAATGTTGTAGTCGCGGTTAAGGAAAACCTCTTCACCACCAGGGAATTCGCCAGACAATTCGAACAGGAAGCCAGGATCCTGGCCAGCCTGAGGCACCCAAACCTGCCGCGGGTCACGGATCACTTTGTGATTCCCGGTCAGGGCCAATATTTGGTCATGGATTTCATCGAGGGCAAGGATCTCCGAGAGCGTATCGAGAGCAAGGGAGTCATACCAGAGGGCGAGGCCGTACCCTGGTTCCTGGAAACTTGCGACGCGCTGGCCTATTTGCACGGTCGCAGACCCTATGCGATTCTGCATAGGGATATCAAGCCGGGAAACATCAAAGTAACGCCGGACAATCGCGCCATCCTGGTCGACTTTGGGCTTGCCAAAGTGGTAGACGACTCGGGGACGACCACGATCGGCGCCAAGGCCATGACCCCCGGTTTCTCACCTCCCGAGCAATACGGCACTGGCAGTACCGATGCTAGAACCGACGTTTACGCGCTCGGTGCCACGATGTACGCTTGCCTCAGCGCCGAGATCCCCGAGGATTCGCTGGAGCGCGCGATGGGCCGCGAGGAACTCACGCCGCTGCGCAAGCGCAATCCACGCATTACTCCTGCGCTCGCTCGGGCCATCGAAAAAGCGCTCGCGATTCGGCCAGAGGAGCGCTATCAGTCCATGATCGAATTCGCTTCTGCCCTCGGCGCGGC
>JAZGCZ010000067.1:0-4771 GCA_036477195.1 Anaerolineales bacterium
GGACTATTCGCCTGAACCGTTCCGCATAAAGGCGGTGGAGCCAATTCAACAGTTGAGCCGAAGCGAGCGGAAGAAGGCACTGGCAGCGGCCGACTACAATTTGTTTCGCCTGCGCTCCGACCAAGTGTATATCGATCTGCTTACGGACTCCGGGACCGGGGCCATGAGTGCTGAACAGTGGGGGGCACTTATGCGGGGAGACGAGAGCTATGCGGGCGCAAGCTCCTTCTATCAGCTGAAGGAAGCATTGGACGACATTTTCGGGTTTGAACACTTCGTCCCCACCCATCAAGGCCGAGCTGCGGAACATATCCTGTGCACTCTGCTCATCAATCCAGGCGATCCCGTCCCCTCCAACGCCCATTTCGATCGCCTTCGGATATCGTGACCCCGAAACAGGCGAGATCTCATCACCCCCGATGGAGCTTGTGCGATTGGCGATTCCTCGGAGAGTCTATACGCAGGCGCACCTTGACTATGTATTCGCAGCTTGAAGCAGATCCGTGATCGTAAAGACAAGCTGCGCGGCTACAGGATCACCGCCGCTCCTGAGCATTTGCGCCATTTCACGGCCCGATTTGAGCCGCTGAGCTAGCTCCCCACTGTAATCGCACTTTATCTGGCGAATACTTCGGATCACTGATGCCTCTTACATTGAGGAAGCAGCCGGTAGTCCCAATCGAAATCACACCAGAACAATCCTCGCCGCGGGCCGCATCTACCATCGGCGCGGATTCGGTAGCGCCTATGTTATGCTTCCGACGCCTCGTTACAGTCTATGACCATCTCCGAATTCGTACTACCCCAAGCTAAGCTGCGCAGTCGAGTCTCCGTCAACCGGTGGATCCTCGCGCACACACTGGATCATCTCTGGATCGTGCTGGTTACAGTGGTGGGTGCGTTCGGCAACGCGGCCCTTGCGGCGTTGGTGCCAGTGTTTCTCGGTCAGGCATTCGAAATCGTCATCGCAGGCCAGAGTGTTTCGGAAGGATTGGCACGAATCGCGATCTTGATCGTGGTCACCCAGACGATCCGCAGCGTGCTGCAGCTGGGGCGAAATTTCGGGGCAGACTTGCTGGGGCAGCGGCTGGAGCGCGATATTCGCGATGAGCTTTACCTTAGCTTGCTCGGGAAGAGCATGACCTTCCACAACTTGCAGCCGGTCGGAGACACGATGGCCCGCGCCACGAACGACGTACGTGAAATTGGCCTGATGTACAACCCGGGCTTCAATCTGGTCATCGGATCAGCAAACTTTATCCTGCTCCCCCTCCTTGTCGCTCCTTCCATCTATCCAGCGCTGATCCTAATCCCCGTCCTTTTCACAATTTTGTATACGGTAGCGATCTGGGCTTACCTGAGAGAGCTCCGGCCGGTGACAGAGGATGCGCGGAAGTCATTTGGCGACATGAATGCTCATCTGTCCGAAGCGATCGACGGAATTGAGGTCGTCAAAGGCCACGCCCAGGAGGATCAAGAGATCGAGCGCTTCACCAGCAATGCCGCCTCTTATCGAGAGGCGTTTGTGCGACAGGGGGATATTGAGGCCCGCTATCTGCCGTTGCTGTTGCTCGGGCTAGCCGAGGCGGGCGCGTTTCTTCAGTCGGTGGTCCTCTACCAGCAAGGAATCCTTGAGTTAGGTGATGTGGTTGCGTTTATGGGTCTAATCCAACTGTTCGCGTTTCCTACCTTTATTTCACTTTTTGCCTACTCGCAGGTCTCCCTCGGAATGGCTGGCGCGCGCCGAATATTCGAATTGATCAATCAGCGCACGGATTTGGATCGAAATCCTGGGGGTCATGCCGCTCCGATAGAGGGAAAGATCGAGTTTCGCGGCGTGGACTACTCATATGGGGAAGGTAGTGAAGCGCTCCAAGAACTTACTTTTCGCCTCGAGCCAGGCCAGACCATGGCCATCGTTGGTCAGACCGGCACAGGTAAGACCACCCTGGCCAAATTGATCAACCGCATTTACGAGGTGGGATCCGGCCAGGTTCTTATTGACAATGTCGACGTGCGGGAGTGGGATCTGGCCTCGCTCCGCGCCCAGATATCGATCATCGAGCAGGATCTATTCCTTTTCTCGAGATCAATATCAGACAACATCGCATTCGGGAAGCGCGGTGCCTCACGGGATGAGATCGAACGGGCAGCCATGGAGGCCCAGGCGCACGATTTCATCATGGGATTCGCGGAGGGCTATGAGACGATCGTTGGCGAGCGAGGCGTGACCCTTTCTGGAGGTCAGCGACAGCGAATCGCGCTTGCCCGCGCCTTTCTGACCGATCCGCGCATTCTCATTCTCGATGATTCAACCAGCTCTATAGACAGTGCTACTGAAGATGAGATTCAGCGAGCCATATTTCGCGCCGCTGAGGGGCGCACCACAGTAATCATCACGCATCGGCTCTCACAGATCCGATGGGCCGACCTCATTCTGGTGCTCAGGCGTGGTCATGTGGCCGCCCTTGGTACTCACGAGGAATTGATCGAGGCTTCTCCAGCCTACCAACAGATTTTTTCCGAGCTCGGAGACTAATGGGTTTCTTTGCAGACTTAGCGCGCGAGGACTACGACCGCTCATACACCGACTGGGAGCTGGTTCGTCGGTTGGCGATCTACTTTAGGCACCACGGCAAAAGGTTGACCATTACGCTGGTGGCAACACTCATAGTGGCCGTCGCCGCCGCCTCTTCGCCGGTTCTTGTTTCACTCGGGGTTGGGCTGCTCGATCAAGATCCACAGAACTCGCTGCTTTACCTGATTGGGCTGGCTCTCTTAGCGGTAGGAGCCGTGATATGGATGGCGAACTGGATGCGAAGGCGCGCCATCACTCGGGTGATCGGTGACGTCATCCTCGACATGAGAAGGGATGCTTTTAGCGCGACCGCCTCCCACGATATGTCTTTTTACGATGAACATGCCTCCGCCAAAGTCGTCAGTCGAATCACCTCAGACACGAATGAGTTCGCACAGGTTTCTATCCTGATCACGGAGATCGCCTCACAACTAGCGCAGGTCATCATTCTGATCATTGTGCTGTTTCAGATTGATGTCCGATTGACCCTTATTGTTCTGGCAATGCTTCCCATTTTGTTCCTGGCCTCCTGGGGGTTCCGGTACTGGGCTCGAAGCGTGATCCGCCGTGCCATGCGTGCGGTAGCAAACGTGAATGCGAGCATCAAAGAAGCCGTGACCGGGATCACAGTGGCTAAGAACTTCCGTCAGGAGGAAGCCATCTACCGTGAATTCGAATCCGTCAATCTTCAGTCGTACTCGGTAAATGTCAGGCGTGGTTTTGTGCTGGCACTCGTTTTCCCTACTCTAAACGCGCTGATGTTTGTGGGCACGGCAACTGTGCTTTTCGTCGGCGGCCTCGGAGCGGCACAGGGTGCAATTGCATTGGGAGCCTTTTATCTGTTCTTGCGCAGCCTAGAACGATTTTGGTTTCCGGTTCTTGGCCTGTCTACATTCTGGAGTCAAATTCAAGGCGGTCTGTCCGCAGCCGAACGCGTCTTCGCGCTGATTGATGCTGAACGGGCTGTGATTCAAACTGCTCGCTTGCAGGTGCCCAAATTTCGGGGAGAAATCCAGTTCACAAATGTCGATTTCCATTACCGGCCGGATGAGCCAGTGCTTGAGGCTTTCGACCTCACGATTGAGCCTGGAGAGGATCTCGCCTTGGTTGGCCACACTGGAGCCGGAAAATCGTCGATCGTAAAGCTGGTCACCCGTTTCTATGAGTTTCAAGGCGGGCAGATTTCGGTGGACGGACTCGATATCCGCTCCCTTGATTTGCGAGACTACCGTCGCCAAATTGGCCTCGTACCGCAAAACCCATTCCTGTTTTCAGGCACGGTGCTGGAGAATATCCGCTATGCCAGCCCCGATGCGACCGAAGATGAAATTGAGGAATTGGCGCGTCGCATCGGCTCGGGAGAGTGGATGGAGGCGCTTCCAGAAGGGTTGCATAGCGAAGTGGGAGAACGCGGAAAACGGCTATCGATGGGCCAACGTCAGCTGGTATCGCTCATGAGGGTACTTGTGCAGCGCCCCGCGATCTTCGTGTTGGACGAGGCTACCGCCAGCGTCGACCCATTCACCGAAACTCAGATCCAGCAGGCCCTGCAGCTGATCCTGGCCGACACGACCTCCATTTTGATCGCACACCGCCTCTCGACCGTTCGCGCCTCTGACCGCATCATTGTGCTTCGCCAAGGCAGCATCATTGAAGAAGGCGATCACGATCGGCTTCTGAACGCCGGAGGCCATTATTCGGAGCTTTACAACACGTACTTCCGGCACCAGTCACTGGAGTATGTCCAGCGGTCTCGCGATGCGGCATTAGCGGCGAGCGCAGATTGACGAGGCTGCTCGAGCAAATACGGAGAGCTCGGCTTGATCCAGGGCCCAGGTTAAACTGGCGAGCGCAGATTGACGAGGCTGCTCGGGCAAATACGGAGAGCTCGGCTTGATCCAGGGCCCGGGTTGAACTGGCGAGCGCAGATTGACGGAGCTGCTCGGGCAAATGCAGAGCGCGCATCATGTCCGAGTTACCGGGTGTGAAGCTTCGATCGCAGATTGATGCTGTTATTCTGGGAAAAGCGGCCAGAAGATCGGCAGAAAGATCATCGACACGATCAGAAGCAGAACGGTGAGAATGGCCCCCACGCGCGCATAGTCTGTAAATTTGTACCCCCCCGGTCCGAACACCAGCACGTTGGCTTTGTGGCCCACGGGTGACAGAAAGCTGGTGGCCGCACCGATCACG
>JAZGCZ010000068.1:0-4833 GCA_036477195.1 Anaerolineales bacterium
TGAAGAGCAACATAAACTGGGTGATGAGGAAGTAGTGCATGCATTCCGGGCCGGTCAGATTATTGCACAGTGCAGTCAAGTGCTTACGCTCAGCGCCCCGAACTTGACCCCACCGTGAGTCGTCGCCCCCATGGGATGCCTTTCGTCTTCAATCCTTGAAATAAGCGGAATGTTTCACATGAAACATTGATTACTCATCGGGCGGCTTGCCCGCCTGTTCCCACTGGCCCAAGACGAAGCCTACCTTTTGAGCCACCTCTTCCGGATCATAGCCCAGCCGATGGGCCTGCGCTGCAAACCTGCGCGTGATCTCCCCCAGCGTCGTCCGCCCTGCATCGGCGGGGTCGATCACATAGGTGCCTCGACCTTGCTGCGTCGATATTGCCCCGGTTTCATCCAGCATCCGATAGGCACGCGCCACCGTGTTGAAGTTCACCTCCAGCTCGCCTGCCAATTCGCGTACCGTCGGTAATTGATCGCCTGGCTTGAGCTCTCCGGCGGCGATGCGCTGCTCGAGCTGAGCCACGATCTGCATGTAGATCGGCTCGCCCCCTCGGAAGTTCAGCTCAATCACCCAGCACTCCTCGCGGCCGGCGGGCCGGTCGCCGGATCGGCAGGCGGCGGCTCCTATTGTCGCATTGTAGCATTGTCTTATTGTATCATTGTCCTTATTGTTTTGGCCCATCGCGGGTCTCGAAAAGCACCGTGATTTCATCCTGCTCGGGTAAGGCCATGGGCTGGCTCCCCGCATCATTGACGAGCGTCACGCTCGCCTCGCCCTGGCGTGTGACCTCTCCGATTGCAGCTGCGGAGATCCCTCGGTTGTTGAGAGCGCTCACAATTTGGCGCGCGCTCTCCGGCGCGGCGACCAACAGCAACGCACCCGAAGCGATGCACGACAGCGGGTTCAATCCGTAGTGCTCGCAGAGAATCCGACCCTCAGGCACTACGTGGATAGCCGATTCCTGAACTAGTAGCGCGGTTCGAGACGCTTGCGCCAGCTCCCAAAGGCCCGTCGCCAGTCCCCCCTCCGTGGGATCGTGCATCGCATGCACCTCGCCTGATGCCTGCGCAGCCTGCGCGGCCGCCACCACGCTAATCCCCGGCTCAACCAAGAAATTGGCGCATCTGGATAGGAACTCCGCTTCAAACTGTCCCTCGAGCTCGTCCGCTTTCTCAACCGCGATGATTGCGGTGGCCTCGATGGGGACGCCACCCGCTAGAATCACGACGTCCCCAACTTCAATACCAGCAGGAGTGACCAACCGATGAGGGTCGACCTCTCCGAGCATGCACCCCATGACGATCGGTCGATCGATACCGAATGTAGTCTCCGTGTGCCCACCGACCAGACTCACATCCAGGGCCTCGCAGGCCTGCGTGATCTGCTCGAAAATTGTGGTGGCGAGGTCGTCGTCCGCCTGGCTCTCTGGCATCAAAAGGGTCGCCAGGAACCAGCGCGGGGTGCCTCCCATGCACGCCACGTCATTGGCGTTGACGTGGACCGCATACCAACCCACCTGATCTGTGGCAAAAGTGATCGGATCGGTCTTTGCCACCAGATAGCGAGCACCCAGATCCAGCACTGCCGCGTCTAAGCCGACCCCGGGTCCCACGACAACGCCCGGATCGGTTGACGAAATCCTTGCCAGCAACCGCGCTAGGTCGGCGTTGGGGATCTTGCCTATAGACAATGGTTTGCCCATGGAGGCGCTAGAATCCAAACGGGAGCCAGTCCGAACGATTGCTGGTATCGGCAGACATCGGCGGTCCGCTTTCTCCCCAACTCGGATGCCCCTTGCATTGATGGTTTTCCATCAGCCTCACCTAAGAATATCAGCGTGATAGAATCGAAATGGAATCCTTAACACTATCCTCGTGGAGGCCGCTAGTGGATAAGCAGGCTGGAACATTTACCGTGAAGAGGGGCCTGGCCCAGATGCTCAAGGGCGGTGTGATAATGGACGTCGTTACCCCCGAACACGCGATGATCGCTGAAGGGGCAGGCGCTGTAGCGGTTATGGCCTTGGAGCGCGTGCCGGCGGATATTAGGAAAGACGGAGGGGTGGCCAGAATGAGCGACCCCGCGCTGATCCTGGAGATCATGAGTGCCGTCACTATTCCAGTAATGGCCAAGTGCCGCATCGGACATTTCGTCGAAGCTCAAATACTTGAGTCGCTTGGCGTGGATTATATCGACGAATCGGAAGTTCTTAGCCCTGCCGACGAAGCACATCATATCGACAAATATGCTTTCAAGGTCCCGTTTGTGTGTGGGTGCAGAGACTTGGGTGAAGCATTGCGACGCATTGGCGAAGGTGCCGCAATGATCCGTACAAAGGGCGAAGCGGGTACCGGGGATGTAATCGAGGCTGTTCGACACGCCCGCTCGGTTCTGGGAGAGATCAGACGACTAAGGGATATGCCGGATGAGGAGCTAATGTCCTATTCCAAGCGCATCGGCGCACCCGTTGATTTGGTGCGAGAGACTAAGGAATTAGGAGAGCTTCCGGTCGTTAACTTCGCCGCTGGCGGCCTTGCGACTCCCGCCGATGCTGCCTTGATGATGCAATTAGGAGTCGACGGCGTGTTTGTTGGGTCGGGAATATTCAAGTCAGGGGATCCCCCGCTACGCGGGAAGGCGATCGTGGAAGCCGTCACCCACTACAACGATCCTGAGATGCTAGCCGAAATCAGCAAGGGGTTGGGAGATCCGATGGTTGGAATTGGAGTAAGCACCCTTGCGGAAGAGGAGCGCCTAGCAGTCCGAGGCTGGTAGGATCTGATGTCAATTACAACGATAGACCTGGGGCAAGAGCATGCCTGGCTTTCAATTCTCGCCTTGCCACAGGCATTTTCCATGCATTTGCGGTTCAATTGAGGAATATCGACCGGCGCCTCAAAACGTGGCGACGATGAAAGTGTCGTGAAAGTAGGCGTCCTGGCGCTGCAAGGCGATTTCCGTGAGCACGCCGGAATGCTCGCCAGTCTGGGATTAGAGGCCGTTGAGGTCCGGGTCCCGAAACAGTTGCAGGGCTGTGACTCGCTGATTATTCCTGGCGGCGAGTCAACGACGATCGGTAAGCTTGCAGAGGCATTTGAGCTCATAGGACCGCTTCGTGAGTTTGGAAACCGACGACCTATATGGGGAACTTGCGCGGGGGCGATCCTCCTTTCTCAAGGTGCGCAAAGAGAACAACCCCTTCTAGGGTTGATGGATATCACGGTTCAGCGCAATGCATTCGGACGACAAGCTGACAGCTTCGAGACTGAGCTGCTGGTACCGGAGCTTGAAGTGCCCGAGAAACCCTTCCGCGCGGTATTCATTCGCGCTCCACTGATCTCTCGAGTCGGCGAGGATGTCGAAGTGATTTGCCGCCTGCCCACGAATCAGGAATCGGCCGATGACGGGATCGTAGCCGTTCGTCAGGGTAGATTCCTTGCTACCTGCTTTCACCCCGAGCTCACCGAAGATCCACGCTTTCACCAATATTTCATGCAAATGGCACAGGAATGATTCGAGAATTTGATTGGCGGGACCTCCCGCTTCTGCATCGGGTACGAGACCGCGGGCTGTGTCCAGACTCCCAGCTGGCCTTTACACGCGGCGCTCGCGCCATGCAGAATGCCTTGCTGGATCCCTTTATCCCAGGGAAATCCGCGATCACACTCGTGTCACGCAACGGTGACATTGAAGCAGTGGGTCAATGCATCTACCGGTCGGACGCTCCCAACGCGCGCCTTTCTTTCTTTGGTCCTGAGGAAGCCCTGGATCATGATACGGGTCTCAAACTCCTGGAGTCGCTGGCTGCCGCGGTAGGTGAGCACGGGGCGCCAAACCTGGTCGCTGACTTGGATGAGCGCAGCGAGGCCTTTGAACGGCTTCGCTCTGCGGGATTTGCGATTTATGCCCGGCAAAGGATCTGGCGGCTTGATGATACGGATGATCATTTCGAGCAATTGGAAGGCGATATTTGGCGTGCAGAGAACTCGAAAGACACCACCGCCGCTCGAAGCCTCTATCACAACATCGTCCCCGGATTGGTTCGACAGGTCGAACCCCCGCCTACCCGTCCCGGCCATAATCTTGTTTACTGGCGTGAGGGGGAATTGCTGGGCTACCTCGACATCGAGCGCGGCTCGCTCGGTACCTGGGTCCAGCCCTATTTCCACCCCGCGGTCGAAGATTTTCAAGGATTACTCGGTGACTATCTCCGAGAGGTGCCGAGAGATCGCCCGGTCTATGTGTGCGTCCGCTCCTATCAGAGCTGGATGAGTGGACCATTGGAGCGTATGGGGTTTGGACCATCCGTCGACCAGGCGGTCATGGTCAAGCGTTTAGCGATCGGAGTTCGCAGACAGGCCGCGAGCCCGCTGCCAGCAGTCGAAGGAACCTACCCGGAGCCAACCGCACCGATTGCTCGGATCGAGGATCCGGCCGGTGCTTCCAAATGACGGGAAGACGCATCACCGACAACCTGGACACCCTGCGGGGTGTCCTACCTCCATACATCACCGACAAACTAAATGAGATTGATCGGCCCGACGATCTGCTCGAGGTCATCTTGGATATCGGGCGAGTGCCTACAGCGCGCTACGTAGACGAAGAGCTGACCCTGAGCGACAAGGAGGTCGTTTGGGAAGACATCGACTACGTCATAGAACGCATCGGCGACTTCGACGCCGACAACCGTGCGGGTATCGAGCGCACGCTGCATCGTATTTCAGCCATCCGCAACCGGCACGGTCGCATCGTCGGTCTGACGTGTCGGGTGGGTCGGGCAGTCTACGGCACGATCGAAATCATTCAAGACTTGATCAGCAGCGGCGAAA
>JAZGCZ010000069.1:0-5357 GCA_036477195.1 Anaerolineales bacterium
TCGGCCTGAGCGAGCGGCTAAAAAACTTGAGGATCTAATCTTGTTTGTCCGGCGCGTCGGGCTCGGGACGGTGACTCTCGACCGAAAGTAGAGTGAGCCCCAGGTCGCGAACTTTCGCGAGCAGCCCGTGCAGTGCCGCTTGGTCGAGACCCGAGCCCGTCAACACCGTTGTTCCGTCCTCTTCATGAGTGAAAGACAGGCCGTCAAACCATTCGGACCAATCTAGATCGAGGTGGCCCAGGATCTGGATCTGAATAGCCTGCTTGCTCAAGTCATCACTCATCGATCTTTCTTGCCCCTTCCCGTAAGAACGCGGCTTGCTCTTACTCTGCTTTCCTTGCTTCCTAATGCCACCCACCCCCAGATTGCGCTATTTTGTCCGCTCCAGCGAGTGTTTAGGCAGCGCGCTTTTGATAGTTATCGCGATCCAAACTCGCGATCCGCCGGTGAGCTGATTCGTCGGAGCTTAGCAGTTCCCTCACACTTCAACTGCGTGGACGCCGTAGCCAACCATCCCCCCACCTTCCTGGAGGTACATGACAGTCAGCTTCGCTCGAAACTCAGATCCGTCCTTGCGGCGCATTATGACTTCTTCTTGGAAGACACCTTTCTCCTGAGCCGTCCCCATCATCCTGGGCAGTAGTTCAGCGAGGTCCTGCTTCCTGTGGAACGCGGAGAGCCTCTTCCTACCAATCACCTCGCCGGGCGACCAACCGAACAACTCGACGGCCTCCGGGGAGAAACTTTCGACCAGTCCCTTCTCGTCTGCTGTGACTAGTGGCTCTAGCTCTTGCATTTCAATCTCCTCCAAATTCTGCTGAATCGCGCAGGCCACGGATCATATCTCGGTGAAGGATTGAACACACCCCGTTGCTGTGAAGGAACAGGATGATGGGGCCTCGGCCTGTGTCGACATAGTGAATCTGACTACCTCCAATTTCGATGTACCAACTTTCATACGGAAACATCGTTTCCGGCAGCCATTCGGAACGTTTGGTCCCTCGGATCAGGTTCGCGGCCATGGCGGTTTTCACCGCAGCTGTCATTTCGTTTTCGATGTACTGGCTTTCAAACGGAAACGCCGCTTCCACCAGCCATTCAGGATGTTCGGCCCCTCGGATAACATTCACAGCCTTCCCTGCGGTGGTCATTTCGTTGCCTCCTCATTCACGTCAGATTGCCGCCCGGTAACTGTAATTGGAACAGCGGACGGCTCGTGCTCGAAAAAAACTTTCATTTGCGCAGCACTTGGATCTGCCTTAGAACCCTCTGCGGCACGAGCCTGCTTAAGGCGCGCATAGCGACCCTTACCCAACCAGAAGTAAAAGCCGGGGAATTTCCTCTCCAGCTCCAGAAAGTAGAAGAGAGACCACACGAAAAACGCTCGCAGCCAAACCGCCAGCCGGCCTCGGTAGATCGGGCCCAGGGGCTCATCGGCTGGAAAGCTTGCAAAGCCCGCAGCGTCGTTCGGGCCAAGGGCGATCGCTTGGCCGTAGTAAACGAAACTCAGCGGCTTCTGGGCTTTGCCTTTGATCTGTGCTACAAGATTGTCGGCGGCCTGAGCCGCGCCCGTGATTGCGCCGAAGATGCTCATTCGCATCTTCACACCCGGATCTTCAACCGGGTCCGCCGAATCGCCCACAGCGTAGATCTCAGGGTGCGAGATGGAACGCAGGAAAGGATCTACAAGGATCTGATTTCGCTCATTAACCGCCAAGCCGGCCTCCCGAGCCAGGTTCGGAGCCCGAAACCCCCCAGCCCACAACACCAGGTCGGCCGGAATTATTTCTCCGTCTTCCAGTTGCAGATGGTCGGATCGCACTTCTCTCACCCCTCTGCGCTCCAGCACTTCGATGCCCTGGCTCCGGAACGCGCTTCGTATGTGCCTCTCCACTCGGCTTCCTTTGAAACTTCCGAACGTGTCATTCGTAACGAGGGTGACTCGGAGCTGTGGATAGCGGCCTTTGATCTCCGCTGCGCCTTCGACCCCCGTTGCGCCCCCACCGACCACGACCACCTTGGCCTTGGCTCCTTGCAGGCCCTGGAGCACGGTGTCGAGCTCCGGAGCGCTTCGCGGACCATACGGATCCAGCGTAAATGCATAGTCGCTGACTCCGGGCACGCCTTCGCGATCGACGCGACTGCCCAACGCATAGACCAAATGGTTATATCGAAAGAGCTTCATTCCGACGTCGCTCGTTACTGCGACCGTACGTGATGTGGAATCGATTTTGGTCACAAGTCCTTTTGCAAAACGGACGTTCGTGCCCCGCAACATCTCGACCATCGACTTTGTGGGCACCTTCTGGTCCGTAGCTAATTGATGCAACCGTGGTCGCTGGACAAAGTGGTCAACAGCATTGATAAGCGTGATTTCTGTGGCTTCGGTCTTGGTCTTCCCTGCCAGTCTCAGCGCAGCCATCATTCCACCGTAGCCTGCGCCGAGCACGAGAATCTGCGCGTTCTGTTTTTCCATGGGGATCCCTCCTTATGCCCGTTGGGCCAATTCCAATGACTTGCTTGAGCACAGCATAGAGAGGCGTGCGGCTTATGTCTTCGACTGAAAGGTAGATTTGGGGGTTAGAAGCGGGGGTTAGAGAGTATTCGAGATTCGCGCCACGGCCGGTGGCCAAAGGGATGGACTTGAAAGCATCTCGCCCCTAGCGGGTGAGGACGGACAAGAATTATAGGAGGCCGAGCTCTCTCGCCCGAGAAAGCGCCTTCACGCGATTATTCACCTCCAGCTTTCCGTAGATGCCGTTGATGTGCGTTTTCACCGTGCCGAGCGCCACGACCAATTCCTCCGCCACCTCCCGGTTCTTGAGCCCTGCAGCCATGAGGCGCAAAACCTGCAGCTCACGCGGTGTGAGCGGTTCAGCAAGCGGTTCAACACCGGGTGCCAGCCCTTGAGGCATCGGAGAGGGTGCCTCGTACACTTCGAGCAGCGTCCGAACATAATCGAGCGCGATCCCCTCAGACGCGGCCCCTCTTAGGAGTATCTCCATTGATTCTCCCTCATCGACAAACATACGAACATACCCCTCCGGTTCCGCGAGCTTGAGCGCCTTTTTCAGGGTAACGATTGCTTCTCTCGACTTGGACTGCTTCCGGAGAGCCAACGACTGGAGCGTTAAGACTTCCAGAATCGTTGCCTTGCGATCCGCCACTTGCGCCTCTTCGAGCATCGACTCTAGGATTGCGAGGGCTTCCGCGGGTTGGTTGTTGCTCAGAAGCCATCGGGCCAGCGTCGTCTGCTGCGCCTCGTATACATGTCTGGGCTCCTGGCCCTGAATGACTTGAGTTTCGGAGAGCAATGTGTCGGCCCAAGGTTCATCGACTTCGAGGTCGCCCTCGGCGACGTGAACCCGGACCCGCCATGTATTCAGGCGGCTTGAGAGGTTAGGAACGTCGAACTCCCCACCAACTCGCTGCGCGCGCGCAAGCATTTCTCGGGCACCGTCGAAGTCCATTTGTGACTGCCTGACTCGAGCGAGACTGATGTACCCGTCGATGGTGTGATCCACCATCCCCCCCCTTCGCTCGCATAGTGCAAGACCCTCGGTGAGGCTCTTGGTCGCCACTTCGAACTCATTCCATTCTCTATGAACGTCTCCCATTCGTACAAGGGCGGCGCCGACGGCCGGAAGAGAGCGCACGTTGTACTCATCGGCTAATCGAACTGCCTCCTTGAAGAGTTTCTCGGCCTGGCGGAGCCGGCCGCTGATTTGTTGGAGGTGGATTCTGAACGCGAGAGCGAGCAGCCCGATGATTGGGGTTCTCGCGATCTGGCTGATCGACTGGCTTTCTGCGTAACCCCGGTCGGCCGCCCGGAGATCCCCTTTCCAGAGAGAGGCATGCCCTTGCGCAAGAGCCATGATGCTGCGCAGAAACAACTCTTCCTCCGGCAATTCCTCCAGGGCCGCTTGCGCCAGCTCCAAGGCTCGCTGCATTTCACGTTTGTAATAAGCAATGCTGGCCCGGATGGCAAACACTTCTCCCGCAAATTCAGCGGATGCAGCTCTCTCCCTATTGATCAATGCATTAAGGCGCTCCTCGGCCGCCTCCCTTTGGCCAGTCCAAAGTAGCATCCAGGCTTGATCTAAGATCAGCCGAGGTCGATTGAGCAAAACCCGGTCGGGCAGTTTTTCCAGCCAATGCCGGACTGTAGTCAGTTCGCCGCTCATGATCTTTTGACCTGCAGTACGCTCCGCCAGGCCCGCCGCGCGCTCATAGTCTTGCGCCGTCAAGGCGTGATCGAGGGCTTCGGCTACAAAACCGTGTTGTTCGTACCAATCGCAGGCTCGAAGATGGAGCTCAGGTACCTTGTCAGGGCGTTGCTGCCCAAGCTGGTTGCGAAGGATGTCTGCAAACAGATGGTGATAGCGGTACCAGTGCCGCTTATCATCCAACGGAATAATGAACAAATTGGCGGCCTCAAATTGCTCCAAAGTTGCTTGACCGTTGTGATGACCGGTTACGGCGTCGCAAAGGGAGCCGCTAAGGCGCTCAAGAATTGAGGTTTGTAGCAAGAACGATTGATCCTCCTCAAGTTGGCGATCAAGCACCTCTTCTGTTAGGTAGTCAAGGACATAGCGATGACTTCCAGCGAAGGCCTCCAAAAACTCGCTGATGTCATCCCTGCCTCGCATCGATAGCCCCGCGAGCTGCAGCCCTGCGATCCATCCCTCGGTGCGGTTTTCCAGGGTAACGACATCGGATCGCGAAAGATCGAGCCCCATTACCTTTTCAAGAAAGATTCCCGATTCCTCTCGAGTTGCGCGCAAATCCTCAGCACGGAGCTCATTCAGCTCATCCTTAACACGCAGAGCGGCGATAGGCAGCGCCGGGTCGGCGCGAGTCGAAACGAGAAGGTGCATCTGCGATGGCATGTGTTCAATCAAAAAGGCCAATCCATCGTGGATCGCATTTGCCTCAATGACATGATAGTCATCGAGCACGATTACAAGGGAGTCGGGGATATCGGAAATTGGATTTATGAGCGCCGAAAGCACCGATTCGATGTCCGGCTGTTGGGGGGATTGGAGCTGCGAAAGCGCAGAGTTTCCGATATCAGAGTGGACGCTCTCCACGGCAGCGATGAGGTAGGCCCAGAAGCGGGTAGGATCGTTGTCGCGACGATCAAGGGAAACCCATCCGAGCCTTGGATGAGTCTCCTCAATCCAAGCACTCAACAGTGTCGTTTTGCCGTAGCCAGCGGGAGCAGATAGTAGCGTGAGCTTCGTTTGAAGGCTGCGGTCGAGACGTTTAGTCAGGCGCGGACGTGCAACAAGGTTGACACGAACTTGGGGGGGGTTGAGCTTTGTTGTAAGAAGGGCATCGATTGCCTGGGTCATCGC
>JAZGCZ010000007.1:0-14959 GCA_036477195.1 Anaerolineales bacterium
CCAAAGTTCATTCCCCGTTTCGGACTTCGATGTCCGGCTCGGCGGCCACAATTGCGAACCAGAAGCTTGTCTTGGTCGGCAACGGCTTGAGCTGTTCGCCGATGAGCGGCCCATCGATCGCACGCCCCGCAAGATCCCACAGACTGCCGGTGTTCTCGTCGATCGGTCCTGCTTCGGTCCACCTGAACCGAAGCAACTCTCCTGCCACAATCGGGTGAAACGCCGCTCCCGATTGAGAACCGGGGTCGAGGAAGACGGCCACCGGTGATCCGCCTACCTCGTCATGAATCACAGATGGCGCGGAACGTTCCAACGGATATGCGACCACGGTCCCCTCTACTTTAAGGGCGAGTACTATCGCGGCTGGCGACAAGCGCGGATCTCTAGCCGCCTCGCCAACTGGGAAGGCGAACCGGCCTCCTTCCAGAATCTCAGCATAGGTCGCAAACGGATCCTGGTTATAGTTTCGGTCATAGCCAGTATCCCTTGAGAGCACCCGCGTGTCGGGATGCAGCTCGCGCCAACTCCGCCAGGTTGTTACCGTGCTTGGCAGGAGTTCAAGCTCCTCTCCCGTGAGCGGGCCGACGATGGCCTGCCCGGGGACCTGCCACCAGTAGCTGCCGGTCTCGTAATCGAGCATCACCATGTCTGATTCGTAAAGCGCACTGGTATTGCCAAAGGTCAGCACCTGATCCCCGAGCCGACGACTGTAGACGATACCGCTGAAGCACAGTGGACAGTACGAGATCAGCACCGGCTCACCCCCTAGGGTCTCGTTCACGATCTCGTGGAAGTTCAAAATGCGAACAGGGTATGCCCATGCCTGTTTGCCAATGGCGTACCCAACAATCGTGTCCTCGTCGTTCAGCCAGTCAGCTGCGGAGGCCGGTTCATAGTTTGGCGCATGGATGGGCGGTATAGCGTCGATAAGTCGTTCGATGAGCTCTGGTGTGGCCTGGTCCAGCGGCACGGCGCGATTGGCCGGATCGAAGGTGTCGAAGTAAATCTGATCGAGGGGCACGCTGTGCTGATTGGTGTCTACTGTAGGTATGAGCGCAGGCCGGCTCGGAACCGGGAAGGTTTCCTCACTAGTTTTACGGGTGGCTCCAGGAGCAGGGTCGGGGGTCACGGTTTGCTCACTTGTGCAGGCCGAGACAACAAGCATCAGGGCGATCGCTTTGTGCACTTTGTGTTTTGCACTCATATGGCCAAGCTTCCCACCTGCTGGCACGGCTTGTCGGTAAGGCGCATCGCCTTCCCGATAGCATCGAAATTGGATCCCCAAGAAGGCCGCTTTGCTATAATACCGGGCCATGGCTCTGACACTTGAGGAAGTACGGTCAATTGCCCACCTCGCCCGATTGAAACTGACGGCTGAGGAAGAAAGGCTCTTTGCCAGCCAGCTCTCAGATGTGCTGGAGTATGCCGCGCGCCTGGGGGAGGTCGACACATCTCAGATCCCTCCGACCGCTTCGGTGCTTCCCATGAATGCGCCACTGCGTCCGGACGAGGTACGGCCGTGTCCGCCTCGCGATCAGCTGCTCGCTAATGCTCCGGACACGGAAGGTGGCATGTTCCGCGTCCCCCGCGTGCTCGATCTGGAGCCTTAAGGCGCCCTCTTCCTTTAGAGAGGCAGACCTAGCTCTCCCGGATAGATTAGATATTCAGATGGCTGAGCTAACCGACCTCACCTTGCTTGAAGCCGCCAGCGCCTTGCGTTCCGGCGACGTGTCTTCCACCGAGCTTACTCGAGCCTGCCTGAATCGCATCCAGTCCCTTGATAGCCAAGTTCGGGCCTTCCTGACTGTCACGGAAGACCTTGCGCTAGCACAGGCGAAGGCGGCCGACCAGCAGTTTAGCAATCGCTCCGCCGAATCGCTTCCCACGGTGCTTGGGATCCCCATTGCTGTCAAGGATGTCCTGTGTGTGGAAGGTGTCTTAACCACATGCGGGTCAAAGATCCTGGAGGGCTTCCGCCCCACATACTCCGCCACTAGCGTCAGTCGGCTGGTCGGTGCCGGCACCGTCATTCTCGGCAAAGTAAACACGGATGAGTTCGCCATGGGTTCTTCCACGGAAAACTCTGCCTATGGAGTCAGTCACAATCCCTGGAACCTCGACCGCGTGCCTGGGGGATCCTCCGGCGGAGCGGCGGCCGCGGTCGCTGCGCGAATGTGTTTTGCTGCTTTGGGCACTGACACAGGAGGCTCCGTGCGCCAGCCCGCCGCCTTCTGCGGAGTATCTGGTTTGAAAACCTCCTACGGCCGAGTTTCCCGCTACGGGCTAATTGCCTATGGCTCATCTCTTGACACGGTGGGTGGCTTGGCCAGAAACGTGGCGGATCTGGCCCCGATATTCTCAGTCATGGCAGGACAGGATCCGCTGGACTCGACTTCTGTTCCGGATCCGGTCCCTGAGATTCCGCTTAACGGCTCGGGGGTCGGCGAACTCCGCATTGGAGTGCCCAAGGAATACTTCATTGAAGGTCTGCAGCCGGAAGTAGGTACCGCAGTGCGCGCAGCGATCGAGGCCTTCCGTGAGATGGGAGCCACCATCTCAGAAATAAGCTTGCCACACACGGATCTGGCGCTTCCGGTCTACTACATCATTGCGCCGGCAGAGGCCTCAGCTAACCTAGCCCGCTACGACGGCGTGCGCTACGGCCCACGGCGCGGACCCAGCGAGTACCCGGAAGATTACTTCGTGACCCGCGGCGAATTGTTTGGACCGGAGGTCAAGCGGCGAATTATGCTCGGCACATACGCTCTATCAGCTGGGTATTACGATGCCTATTACGGGCAGGCCCAGAAAGTTCGCACGCTCATCAAAGGAGATTTCGAAGCAGTTTTCGAGGATGTGGATCTGATCGCTTGTCCGGTGACACCGACCACTGCTTTTGAAATCGGCGCGCATGGGGACGACCCGCTTTCAATGTATCTGGAGGACGTCCTTACGCTTCCCGCTAACCTGGCCGGCATCCCCGGCCTGAGCTTCCCGGTGGGTTTCGACTCGGATGGCCTGCCTATCGGAATGCAACTCATGGCTCCCCATCTCGGAGAGGCACAGTTGTTTTCTGCGGCATACGCCTATCAGGCCGCCGCTTCATGGCACACGAGGTGGCCCGAATTATGAGATTGGTCCTTCCCATGGCAGGGCTTGGAACGCGGCTTCGCCCCCACACCTGGTCGAAACCTAAGCCCTTGGTTCCCGTCGCGGGGAATACCGTGCTGGGTCATTTCTTGGATCCGGTGGTCGCGTTGCCTGAGCTGGAGGAAGTGGTACTCATCGTGGGCTACCTCGGTGATCAGATCCGGGAATATATGAGCGAGCATTACCCGGCCCTTCGTGTTCGGTATGTCGTACAGGAGGAACTTTCCGGTCAGTCGCACGCCATCTGGTTGGCACGGGAGGGGCTTGAAGGTCCTACTTTGATCGGTTTTGTCGACACACTTATTGAAACGGACTTCAACATCCCCAGCGACGAGTCTGCGTTATGGGTGCATGAGGTCGAAGACCCCCGCCGCTTCGGCGTGGCAGAAGTCAATGCGCAGGCGCTGGTCCAGAATATCGTTGAGAAACCGGAGAAGCCGCAGGGCAACCTTGCCGTGGTCGGTTTCTACTACTTTGAGAAGTCTGAGCGTTTAATTGCTGCGATTCAGAACCAGTTAGAGAGCGGGTCTAAGCTGAAGGGCGAGTATTTTCTGGCGGACGCTATCAACGTTATGTTGGATGATGGACTGAGCATGCGCGCAGTGCAGGTCGATGCATGGAACGATTGCGGCACCCAGGAGGCGCTGCTTGAGACCAATCGCTATTTGCTTGACCATGGCCGAGACAACACCGAAGCTGCCACAACGGGTAACGGAGTCGTTATCGAACCCCCGGTGTTTTTGGATCCATCGGCGCAGGTGAGCCGCTCTGTTATTGGCCCGCATGTCTCGATCGGGGCCGGCTGTGTAATTGAACGCGCGTCGATTCGCGATTCCGTCATTGACGCAGGTTCCCAGATTAGGAACAGCAAGATTCACGACTCTTTGATTGGGCGGGAGTGCGATATCTCAGATCTGGATGGTTCGTTTAATATCGGCGACGCCTCGCACGTTCGTGGAAACGGATAAACCAAACGATGGCGGACGAAATCGTAGAGTGCCATTCGGAGCACACGTATGCGGAACGTCCCACTGCCCTACGGTGGGATGGAGCCCGTCTGACAATCGAAGAGATTGAGGACGCATGGCGCATTCCAGGCGGTCGGAAATTCCGCGTGCGGGTGGAAGACGGCCGAACATTCGAGTTGTTCTACGGCGAACTATACGACGAGTGGCGCATCCTGGCCCTCTGATCCCCGATGACCAATTTCGAACCCGTAATCGGTCTCGAGGTGCATGCGGAGCTGCTGACGCAATCCAAAATGTTCTGTGGCTGCGCGGTCGTGGATTCCACATCCGCCGAACCGAATAGCTCAGTATGCGAAATATGCACCGGGATGCCCGGCACCCTCCCAGTAATCAATCAACGCGCGGTGGAATATGCGATTCGGGTTGCGCTAGCGCTCAACTGTTCCATTGCCGAGACCAGCGTCTTCGCCCGCAAGAACTATTTCTATCCCGATCTGCCCAAGGGCTTTCAGATCTCGCAGTATGAGCTTCCGCTAGCCACGAATGGGTGGATCGAGCTTGAAGCCGCTTCGGCAGCATCCTCCACGAAGCGCGTGCGCATCCGTCGCGTGCACCTTGAGGAAGATACCGGGAAGCTCGTTCATCGTGAGCGGCACTCCCTGGTGGACTACAATCGCTCGGGCGTGCCGTTGCTTGAGATCGTGAGCGAGCCCGATCTGTATTCCATAGATGAGGCTCGGCAGTACGCATTGGCGCTGCGGTCGTTGATGCGCTACCTGGAAGTGAACAGTGGGGACCTTGAAAAGGGCGTGATGCGCCTCGAAGCCAATGTCTCCCTCCGTCCATCAGGTTCGGATGAACTTGGGACTCGTACCGAGATCAAAAACCTGAACTCGTTTCGGGCGCTCTCCAAAGCGGTCGAATACGAGATCGATCGGCAGGCGGCGCTGCTGCGGTCGGGCGAGCCGGTGATTCAGAACACGCTAGGATGGGATGATGATCGCCAAGTAACGGTTTCCCAGCGCAGCAAGGAAGAAGCTCACGACTACCGGTATTTCCCCGAGCCGGATCTCCCCCCGCTGCACATTGAAGCCTCGTGGGTTGATGAGATCCGAGCTGCACTCCCAGAATTGCCGGCCGCCAAGCGGGCTCGGTTCATGACCGAATATGGATTAAGCGCTTATGCAACTGGCGTTCTAACCGCCGAGCGATCGGTCGCCGACTATTACGAGGCGGCTATTAATTCATCGGATGGCGTTTCGCCGGTCAAGATTGCCAATTGGCTGTCGGGTGATCTGTTTGGTTTGCTCAACGAGTCCGCGATAGGGATCGATCGTTCGAAGGTAAGCCCTGAAGCACTGGCCCAGCTGGTGACCCTAGTCGAAACTGGCACGATCAGCGCCGCGTCCGGCAAGATGGTATTGGAAGTGCTTTTCAAGGAGGGCGGATCTCCCAATACCATCGTCAAGAATGAAGGGTTAACTCAGCTTCAAGATCAGTCTTCGATCCGAACTGTCGTTGAGCAGGTACTGTCTGACAACCCCGATCAGGTAGCCAACTATCTGGCCGGTAAGATGGCCCTCTCGGAGTGGTTCCTTGGGCAGGTCATGAGAGCGACCGAGGGTAAGGCGGACCCGGCCGCGGTACGCACTGAACTGGAGGCGGCGCTTCATGATCTTGATGATCAAGATCAGAGTCAGTCCGGTAGGTGACAATCGCTACTTGAACCCCCGCTCCCGCAATATATACTTCTCGCTTGCAACAGCTATTTGTTGCATGCAACAGCTATTTGTTGCTTGAAACAGATCTTATTGCTTGCAACGAATTTCGAACGGGAGCGGTTGAGTGCTGCCGTTGCAGCAGCTATTTGTCGCATGCAGCTGATATGGTTACGTGTGATCCGCTAAGGAGAAAAATGCCCAATGGCAACTGAAGTAAAGTCCGACATCAAGCTTGAAACCTCCCCTAATCCGTTTGAAGTTGCACAGCAACAACTTGACGAGGCTGCAGAGCTTTTAGAGTTGGATCCTGCAATCCATCACCTGCTGCGCTGGCCGCTGCGCGAACTTCACGTGACCTTGCCGGTGCGGATGGACGATGGAAGCACAAAGATCTTTCATGGGTTCCGCGTGCAGTACAACGACGCCCGTGGCCCCACCAAAGGCGGTATTCGCTTCCATCCGGATGAGACCATCGATACAGTGCGCGCGCTGGCAGCCTGGATGACTTGGAAGTGCGCCGTGGTTGACATTCCGCTGGGTGGCGGCAAGGGGGGAATTATTTGCAACCCCAAGGAGCTATCAGACGGCGAACTCGAGCGACTCAGCCGCGCTTACATTCGACAGGTAGGCCGCATCATCGGCCTGGAGAAGGACATACCGGCCCCGGATGTGTACACCACACCTCAGATCATGGCCTGGATGGCAGATGAATACGCATTCATGAAGGGATACAACGAATTCGGTATGATCACTGGCAAGCCCTTGGCGCTAGGTGGATCAGCCGGCCGAGGGGACGCAACTGCTCGAGGCGGAATCTATTGTCTGAGAGAAGCGGGCAAGGTCTTAGATATCAAACTGGAGGGTGCCACTACCGCCATACAAGGCTACGGAAATGCAGGTTCCTTTGCCCACAAACTTGGCACGGAGCTGGTGGGCCTTAAAGTGGTGGCTGTCTCGGACTCCAAGGGCGGGATTTTCAAGAAGGACGGTCTTGATTACCTCGATGTATTGGCACACAAACAGAATACCGGTTCCGTCGTTGACCTTCCCGGCACAGAAGCTATCACGAACGAGGCGCTGCTTGAGCTGGACGTGACCATCTCCATTCCATCTGCGCTCGAGAGTGTCATCACCAATCGAAACGCTGCAAATATTTCCGCGAAGGTTATCGTCGAACTGGCCAACGGACCCACTACCCCTGAGGCGGACAAGATCCTATTCGAGGCTGGCATCTATGTTATTCCTGACTTTCTGTGCAATGCGGGGGGGGTGACGGTCTCCTATTTCGAGATGGTGCAGAACTCCTACAGCTATTACTGGACAGAAGAGCTGGTCCACGAGCGCCTTGACGAAAAAATGACGACCGCTTTTCACGCTGTACACGACGTCGCTCAGGTATACAAAGTACACAATCGGATGGCAGCGTACCTGGTGGCGGTGAACCGTGTAGCGGAAGTAGTAAAACTGCGGGGTTGGGTCTCTTAATCTATTAGTTGTTGCGAATAATGCATAGAATGCATAGACAGGAGGGAGCCGCACTCCCTCCTGTTGTTTTGTAGCTTCATTTGATTAATATCCTTCCCTTTCATTATTTCACTAGTTAAGATTCGTAGTAGCAGTAGGGGCCGTGGATATGTGGAAAATGCACACTTCAAGCGGCGAGTCCGATGCACTTTGCAGCAAATCCCTGCACAGCCGGCGGTGGACGGATTGTGGACATCGTGCTATCTCCGTCCAATAATTAGCGGGAGAGCAAGCTAGCCCCCAAGCTGTGGAAAATTCAAGCGCCTAATCCACGAAACTGGCAGAACAATCCACTGGGAATTAGGGTTTTCCACAGGTGGACGGAGTCTTTTCCACAGCAGACGCGGCAAATTTGTGGAGAATGGTCAGAACATATGATGCAATGGAGCGACGAGTTCCAGCGGGTGTGGGATAACCTCCCGAAGGGTGCGCGAGGCGAGATTGAGCAAGCGCTGCGACGTATGCCTGGGGGGCTCAAAGGCTGGCGGGAGCTCATCGATCAAGCTGCAGAGCATTTGCGCCTGGCAGCTGGAACCAAACGCAAGGTAGCCATTGTCGGTCCCGCAAACGCGGGCAAATCCACTCTTTACAACGCCTTAATTCACCCAGACGAGGAACCCGCCGAAGTCAGCGCAGTTCCAGGGACGACCCGCGAGGTGCAATCCGCCGATGCAGGCGTTTTCACCATGGTCGATACCCCTGGGACGGACGCAGGTGGTCAAGAAGGAGAGGCAGATCGTCAGCAAGCGCTTCTGGCTGCGCGCGATGCAGATCTGCTGGTGTTGGTATTCGATGCATCACACGGGGTGCGCGACCCTGAACGAGCGCTGCATCAGAAATTAGGCGCTTTGGGTATACCGATGATTGTTGCGCTAAATAAGATCGATTTAGTGGGCGAAGAAGCCGCCGCGGTGGCCGGCCGCGCGATCGGAACGCTCAAAGCAAATCGCGATGAAGTGATCCCGATCAGTGCCCTTCACCGAGAGGGTCTCGAAGACCTGCTTTTGGCAATGGTGAGGAAGGAGCCGGAAATCTTGGTTGCGCTGGCAGAAGAGCTTCCGGCGTATCGGAGGAGCCTAGCTCAAACCGTCATTATGCGGGGGGCTTCTGCGGCGGGAGCTATCGGTTTAACTCCCCTGCCGATCATTGATTTCATCCCGCTTCTGGGCGTGCAAGTGACCATGGTCTTGGGAATTGCGCGTGTCTATGCCTACCGCATCAGTCTTGCGCGCGCACGGGAACTGATCGCCACATTTGGCGCTGGCGCATTGGGCAGGCTGGCCTTCTATGAGCTGAGCAAGTTTGGAGGGCCTCCAGCCTGGCTTCTTTCGGCCGGCGTTGCTGCGGGGACTACCGCAGCGCTGGGTTATGCAGCTGTGACCTGGTTTGAGAGCGATCGGAAATTAACGAATGCAGAAATTAGAGCCCTGATGATCCGCACGTCGCAGACGATGATTGAACGCTTGAAGTCGCTCGGGAAACGGAAGCCGCGAAAGACAGAGTTAAAGGAACATCTGGACGAGGCATTAGAAGATATGCCGATGGAGGACTAAATGCTGGCGCAGGGCCAAGGAGTTAAACGGCCGTGCCCGACGCCGGCGCAGGGCTAAGAAATTAGACCGCCGATCCCCTGCGCCGGCTGGAAATGAGGCCTCTACCAGGAGCAAAGAGAAAGACCACCCCAAAGATCGCAGTCGCTACCAGCACGATCATGGGCCCCGAGGCGACCCCCAGACGAAACGAAAGATACAAACCGGTGACCCCGGAGATAACCCCGAAAACGGCTGCTACAACCATCATGATAGGTAGGCGCCGGGTGAGCAAGAAAGCGGCTGAGGCCGGCGTAATAAGCATGGCCAAGACCATAATCACCCCAACCGCGCTGAGCGAGATCACTATCACGACCGCGAGCAAGACCAGCAGCAGATTGTTGAGCCAGCCGACCGGGAGCTGCATTGTGGTTGCCAGAACCTGATCGAACGCGAGCACCTGCAGCTCCTTGAAAAAGGCTACGATGAGGATCAATACGACCGCCGCTAGCAACGCAATGACCAACAGGTCTGTCTGAGAGACATCTATCAGGTTTCCGAAAAGGATATGCTCCAGCTCCTCCCCGTAATCCCCTCCGCGTAGAGAAATCAACGCGATGCCCAGCGCAAATGCAGCTACAAATACCACGCCGATGGCGCTGTCTTCCTTAATGGATGTCGTGCCGCTGATCAGGTTGATTAGCAGTGCCGATAGGACTCCAACAATGAGTGCTCCGACCAACAGCGGCCAACCTAGAAGAAAAGCAACCACAACCCCAGGGAGCACGATGTGCGCCAGGGCATCCCCGAAAAATGCCATTCCCCTGAGCACGACATAACACCCGAGCACGGGCGTCACCACCCCGATGATGATTGCTGCTACCAAACCGCGGACCGCCACGGGATCGGTCAGAAAGGTTTCCATTACTCCAAACCCTCGTGATGCGTATCGATCACCACCGTCCCATCCGAGACAATATGCAAGTGCCCGCCGTAGGCCTCGAGCAGGGCATCCGACGTAATAGCCGCCTTTGGATCTCCAATGGCGATCAAGCGCCGATTAAGCAGCATGACCTGGTCAAAACGTTCGGCAGCGAGATTGAGATCGTGGGTCGCGATAAGCACCGTGGTGGACATCTGGCTCAGCTCGTCCAGGATATTGAAAATGGCTTCCCGTGCCGGTAAATCCAAGCCCGTAAGCGGCTCATCCAGCAACACGATGTCTGCTTGCTGGGCCACGGCTTGAGCGAGGTACACGCGTTGTTGTTGTCCGGCGGAGAGTGCACCGATGTGCATGCCACTCCGGCTCCTCAGGCCCACGCGTTCGAGGGCGGAGTCAACCTTTTCCCAGTCGGATTTGCCGGGCCAGCGGAACAGCCCAATCTCCCTTACGCGACCCATCATCACAACTTCCGCCACAGTGACCGGGAAATCCAGATTCACTTGAGCTCGTTGGGGAAGATAGCCAACGCAGATGTGGCGACCAGGCCCATGTCCAAAAATCTCGAGCTTCCCTCCGGTCGGACGAAGGATTCCAGCGATGACTTTGAACAAAGTGGTCTTGCCAGCCCCATTCGGTCCCACAATCGCCACGCGCTGGCCGGCCTCCACGGTGAAGGTGAGGTCTTCCAGAGCGAGTGTGCCGTCGTATGCCGCGCGCAGCCGTTCGGCACGGATGGGGGGCGCATGTCTGTCGTGTGAATGAGAAGGGTCCATTAGCCCGGCGAGCATAAGACCGGCCCAGGTGGTTGTCAAGGGACCCGGTCATAGCAACAGCCGTTATAGTTGGGAGAGCGAAACAAAGGCGAGATAGCGCGGGACCGATCGCGCATCAGACGACTATATCGAAAGCGACCAAACACAGGATCGACCGCACAACATACGACTGGAAGGAGTTACGCGCGTGATCCAAATTGAGTCATTGCTCTCAGCTCGACTCTTCATGAGTCCGCAGCGCGTTGGTGACAGGCTGTTCCTTCTCAGCAACCTGTCGGGGCATCTGAGCCTGTACGCCATGGACGTTGGAGGAAGTGTGCCTGAGCCGCTTCTCCCATCAGATATTGCGCTCCAGAACCCAGCGCTGGTGGTCGGGTACTCGTTTTACGTACTTCCCGACTTGGAGCAGATTTTGGTCCTAATCGACCAAAACGGGGACGAGAACTACCAGCCGATGATGGTACCGATAGATGGCGGTATCCCCCAGAGTCCCTTTGGCGATGCATTTGACGACTACCGGGTGCATCTGTTGCTGAGTGACAAGCAGAAGAGCATCGCGTATTTTGCTGCGGAATCCCGATCAGAAGCCGTTGATGTGGCTTTTCGCGCAGACCTAGCGAGCGGCGAGCTCGAGGAGATAAGGCGAAGCCAATGGGGAAACCACGTCATGGGCGCAAACGCCGATCATACAAAACTGATCATCGTCGACGGCTACACATTTGGGGACACCGTAATGTATCTATGGGAACAGGAGCACGAAGAGCTCAAGCTCCTTCACGGAAAGCCGATCGAAGAGCGCGAGGAGGGAGAGCAAGTCCCGCTCAACAGAATCGGAGTGTCACACTTTACTGAGAACGACCGCGGAGTCCTGTTCTTCACGAGCATCTTCGATGATATGAATGGAATTGCTTACCTTAGACTGGATGGTCCTACTGAGCCGAAGAAAGTCAGTATTACCGGTTTGAGACACGAGGGACTCGGCGAGCTCTACGACGCCGAGCACGGCCTCGAGCATTTAGACGGCAACCGCTATTTACTTCACTACAACATCGACGGTTGCTCGTGGGCCTACGAAGCCGTATTTGACGAAGATGCCCTGGAGATGCAAGTCGATCGAACGCTGTGGGGGGAAGGGCAATTCGTGGATGGCGTGCTTCAATCCTCCCATTACGACAGGGCGAGCAACGGCTACGTAATCTCATTCTCAACGGCTACCTCTCCCGCCCAGATCTATACGCTCAATGGTGGCGCAGCGCAGGCTAGCACCCGCGAACGTATCCTCGGGATTCCGACAGAGTGGCTCTCCGCAGGGGAGGACGCTTCCTACGAGTCGTTCGATGGCTTGATGGTATCTGCGCGCCTCTACCTGCCAGCAGAGCAGCTTGGATTTGAAGGACCACGGCCGCTGGTCTACTACATCCATGGTGGTCCGCAAAGCCAGGAGCGGCCTGACTTCACATGGTTTTCTATGCCGCTGATCCAGTACCTAACGCTGCATGGGTTCGGCGTATTTGTGCCCAACGTACGGGGGAGCACCGGCTACGGCCTTTCCTACATGAAACACGTCGATCGCGACTGGGGCGGCCAGGATCGTTTGGACCACGTGCACGCGATGAATATCCTCAAGGATGATCCAAGGGTTGATTCCTCTCGGACGGGGTTGGTAGGCCGCTCGTATGGCGGATACATGACGCTGATGCTTGCCGGCCGGCACCCTGAGCTTTGGTCAGCCGCGGTGGACATGTTTGGCCCATACGACCTGTTTACCTTCTCAGAGCGCATTCCTCCTACATGGAAGCCATATTTCAAACTGGCTATCGGAGATCCTGATGATCCCGAAGACCGCAAGCTGCTGGAAGAAATGTCCCCCAAGACCTACCTGGACGAGCTCGCCTGCCCAATGCTCGTTATTCAAGGCGGAAACGATCCAAGAGTAGTGGCGCAAGAATCGCGCGATCTTGTCGCCGATCTATCGGCAAAGGGAAAAGAGATCGACATCCTGGTGTTCGAAGACGAGGGGCACGATGTGCTCAAGTACGACAATCGCGTGCGATGTTACAACGCCATTACAGAATTCTTTCAACAGAAGTTGATGGACGGATCAAGCTGATAGAATTCCTTAAGAATCGTCCCCTCCAAGGGAGGCAAATGTGACTGACATCGCCTCAACTGTTGAGCGCCCGATCACCGAAGAAGCCGACTTTCTACAAATCAAGTCCGTAGATCACATCCGGTTCTGGGTTGGCAACGCCAAACAGTGTATGTACTACTGGTGGAAGGGCTTTGGCTTCACGCCGGTGGCCTACTCCGGCTTAGAGACCGGTAATCGCCGTTCGGCTTCCTATGTGCTGGAGTCCGGCAAGATCCGCTTTATCGTCACCTCTGCCTACAATCCTACAGATGAAATATCAGCGCACCAGATGCTGCATGGTGACGGCGTAAAGCATGTTGCTCTAGGTGTAGAAGATGTGGAGCAGGCCTATCAAGCCACGATTGAACGTGGCGCGATAGGCGTATGGGGCCCGCGCGAGACACGCGATGACAACGGGATACTACGCACTTCCGCTATCCGCACCTACGGAGAGGTAGTTCACGTATTTGTCGACCGGGCCGACTATAAGGGCGCCTTCGCGCCCGGCTACGAGCCGCTAGACCTCCAGGCCGATTCGGCTGGCCTGGCCGCCATCGATCATGTAGTGGGGAACGTGCAGCTCGGCAAAATGGATCATTGGGTGGAGTTCTATCATCGCGTGATGGGATTTCGCCAGTTGCTCCATTTTGACGATCAGGATATCGGCACAGAATATTCGGCGCTAATGTCTAAAGTGATGCAGGATGGAACAGGCAGGATCAAGTTCCCCATCAACGAACCCGCGGAAGGCAAGCGAAAGAGCCAAATCGAGGAGTATCTCGACTCTTATATGGGCCCCGGCGTGCAGCACATCGCGATGGCATCCGGGGATATTCTGGCCACCGTAGAGTCACTCCGCGCGCGGGGCGTTGAGTTTCTACGCATCCCAGATGAGTACTACGACCTAATGTCCGATCGCGTGGGGGAAATCGACGAGCCCTGGGAGGAAATTGCCAAGCAGGGGATCCTGGTCGATCGCGACGACGAAGGCTACTTACTTCAGATCTTCTCGCGCCCTATTCAAGACCGCCCAACCGCGTTTATCGAAGTCATCGAGCGGCACGGCAGCCGCGGTTTCGGCAAAGGCAACTTTAAGGCTCTCTTCGAGGCTCTCGAACTAGAGCAAGAGCAACGCGGCAACCTGTAGGTCGCAAGCAATCTCTAGGCCGTGCGAGCCCAGCCACGCGAGAACGGCCGCGCAAACCCAGAGAACGTTCTGCGGCGGAGAGGCCCCGTAGCCAAATCGTCGCTCCTCCAAAGGCAAATAATCGTGCGCTACGTTACGTTTGCACTGCCCGACTCACTTAGAAAGCTGCGCCTGGGGGCGATGCTCGATGATCTGGTGGTCGATCTGCTGGCCGCCCGCACATGGGCTCAGGGCGCAAAATCTCTGCCGGCAGAACCGATTCCCCCCACGATGTTGGAACTCATTCATCTGGGCGCAGAGGCGCAGGACTACTTGAGTGAGCTAATAGGCAGCCTCGATGGAGTGGACCCACTGGAAGCGAAGGGAGCGGGCCGGGAAGCAGTGGCCCACCCCGGAACGGATGTGGTGCTTTACCCTCCGTTGCCCAGACCCATGAGCCTAAGAGATTTCTATGCCTTTGAAGCCCATGTCAAATCCGGGTACGCAATACGCGGCCGCGAAGTGCCGCAGGAGTGGTATGAGATCCCCGTTTTCTATTACTCGAACCCGAATGAGATCTATGGACCGGGCGAGAGTGTCCCGTACCCGGGCTACTCAAAAGCTCTTGATTACGAGCTCGAGGTGGCTTGCGTGATCGGTGCTCGCGGGCGCAACATCGCCGTCGAGCAAGCCGAGGAGTACATATTCGGGTACACGATCTTCAACGATTGGTCGGCCAGAGACGAGCAGCGGAAAGAAATGGCCGTGGGTCTGGGGCCAGCCAAAGGCAAGGACTTTGCATCATCCTTCGGCCCGGCCATCGTCACACCCGATGAGCTTGCGGAGACGGCAACCGGTCGACCGGGGGTATTTGATCTTTCTATGACGGCACGGGTGAACGGTGATGAGCGCTCACGCGGAAATTGGAAAGAAATCCATTATTCTTTCGGGGAGATGATTGCTCGTGCTTCTGCCGACGTGTACCTGATGCCGGGCGACGTCATCGGTTCGGGCACCGTTGGAACGGGAAGCCTACTCGAGCTGACGAGCGGTGAAGGACCGTGGCTGAAGGACGGAGATTCGGTCGAACTTGA
>JAZGCZ010000070.1:0-3709 GCA_036477195.1 Anaerolineales bacterium
CTGGTTCGAAAAGGCATATGAGCAGCGATATAAGGCATACCCTGTGAATCATCCTGAATTTCCCGTGGTTCAAGGTTTGTTCATCGAACTCACGGTCACCTATAGTCGCGACCATCCAGGGATCCACATACCCAAATTGTTGACGCCTCCCGAGGCCGCGGGATTGCTTTTCGGGACCGGTCGCCAAATCTGTTCACGTTTCCTCATCCAGCTGTCTGAGCTTCTCGATCGTACGGTGACGCGCGCGTTAGAGGCGCCGGAGATGCCGCGAGGAAGACGGCCCCGCTCCAAGGGCAGGAAATCCAAGACCGATGACTGATGCCCCCAAAGGCATCACCCGGGAATTGAACGCCATGCCATGGCCGCTTTACAATTCAGTACAGGTGGAGATTTGTCGCTACTCGATCATCTATCTGCCAGTCCCGCGACGCCAAACTGGACTCAAATCCCGAAAAGCGCGTCCGCCGTATTCGACGGAACGCCATCATGGGTAAAATCAGCGTCGATTTTGGTGCTGTCAACCGGGCAGCGCTCGCTCGTTACTCGGATTTATTGTTCGAATGGTTTCCTTCAGGCCATCTCCAGGGAAAAGAATTTCGCCTTGGCAACCTCAAAGGCGATCCTGGCAAGTCCCTCAGCATCAACGTGAGCACCGGCCGCTGGGCCGACTTCGCCACCGGTGACAGTGGCGGCGACCCCATAAGCCTTTACGCGGCACGTTTCAGTATCGAGCAAAACGAGGCAGCACAAAGGCTCGCAGAGGAACTCGGTCTCAATGTTAACAGAGGCCGTTCCGTCAAATTTTCCGGGACCGTCACACCTATAAGAGAGAGGCAGAAGGCCAAGTGGATGCCGATTGTGCCGGTGCCAGATGGTGCTCCCACACCAAAATTCGAGCACTATCGTTATGGCACCGCCACAGAAACCTGGGCTTATCGTTCTCCTGAAGGCCGTCTGCTCGGTCATATCGTTCGATTTGATCGGGGCGGCGCCAAGAAGGAGATTCTTCCCCTGACGCTCTGTCGTGCAGAAAACTGTCGCGTGATGTGGCGGTGGAAATCCTTTCCCAAACCTAGGCCCCTTTTTTGTCTCGATCAGCTTGCCGCTCAGCCCTCTGCGAAGGTCCTCATAGTCGAAGGAGAAAAAACAGCCAGCGCCGCACAGAGGCTCCTGCCCGCCTTTGTCGTCGTCACTTGGCCAGGTGGCTGCAAAGCAGTCCGGGATGCAGATTTCTCACCGCTTTACCAACGTGACACGTTCGTATGGCCCGACAATGATCAACCAGGCCAGGATGCGGCGCGAAAGGTGGTGCAGATCCTGAAGCGCACTGGTGCCCGAAGTATCAGTCTGGTCAATCCGCCAGATGATGCCTGCGATGGCTGGGATCTCGCCGATGCCGAAGTCGAGGGGTGGGGCACGGTTCGCGTCGAGGAGCATATCCGCGACACAGCGCGTCATCTCGACCTGGAACCGGCGAACCAACGACTAGGTTCGGGCAACTCTGATCCTGACGCGACCAAGCATTTCCGCGCTCTCGGCTATGACCATGATCGATTTCATTTTCTTACTTCCCGTGGTTGCCAGGTGCTGACGTTTTCCGGCCGTCTCTTGCGGGATCGCAGCACTCTCCTGATGCTCGCGCCACTGGACTACTGGACAGAATCTTTTCCCGGTCAACGCGGCATTGATATGGACAAAGCGGTCGACTGGCTGTTCGAAGTCGGCTTCAAGGCCGGGGTTTTTGATCCCAAGCGACTTCGCGGCCGTGGCGGCTGGTGGGACAAGGGGCGCGCCGTTCTCCACCTTGGAAGCCGACTCGTGGTGGATGGTAAAACCTGCAGCCTCACTGAAATTGAAAGCGGCTATATTTACGAAGCCGGACGTGCCCTGCATTACGCCCCCGTAACACCTCTTTCGGACGATGAGGCCCAAACTTTCCTTGAGCTTTGCGACATGCTCCGCTGGGAGCGCTCGATTTCGGGTCTTCTACTTGCCGGGTGGTGCGTATTGGCACCCATCAGTGGGGCATTATGCTGGCGCCCACACATTTGGATTACGTCACCATCGGGCGCCGGCAAAAGCTGGGTCATGGACAACATCATCCGGCGTGCTGTAGGCGAACTAGCCATTGTGGTACAAAGCAAAACCACCGAAGCCGGTCTTCGCCAGGAGATCCAAGGGGATGCGCGTCCTGTGCTCTTCGACGAAGCGGAAGGCGAAGATCAGCGCTCACGCGAACGGATGCAAACGGTGATCGAACTAGCCAGAGCCTCCTCGAGTGAAGGCGGTGCAGAGATCATCAAGGGAACCAGCTCAGGAAACGTGAAGCGCTACCTTGCACGCTCCTGCTTCGCGTTTTCCTCCATCAACGTGCTCGTCCGTCACTTTGCCGACGAATCCCGGATCACTGTGCTATCGCTGCTCCCACCTGATGACGGTAGCGAGGAACTCATACGCGCCAACTCGGAGCATTTTGCCAAGCTGAAAAACCGGCTCGAAGAGCTGCTGACCGCTGATTTCGCCTCGCGTCTCCTTGCTCGGTCCGTGGCCAACATGTCGATCATCCGGACGAATGCACAGGTCTTCTGTGGTGTCGCGGCCGAATATTTGGGGAGTCGCCGTTTAGGCGACCAAATTGGAACGCTGCTTGCGGGCGCTCATTCTCTCCAGTCCAGGGCTCAAGTGAATCCCGAGAAGGTTCGGGAAATGATAGCTCGCTTGGATTTTTCGGAATACGTGCCACGGTCAGAGGAACTAGACGAGCGGAGACTCATGTCAACCCTGCTCGAACATATGATTCGTTTCCAAGAGGCTAGTGGCCTAGCCTGCGACAGAGCCATTGGAGAGCTCGTCGTAGCAGCAGCAGGCGACTCCGGCTCTGGCGAATCAGACGAATTAGCGGATGCTCACCTCAGGCGCTTGGGTATGCGCGTTGAAAAGCCAACAAGAAATCTGCTGGTCTCGAACTCCCACTCGGCGATCGCACGAATTCTCAAGGAGACGCCATGGGCCAAGGGTTGGTCGCGAGCGCTCAAGCGATTACCTGGCGCGACAACGACCAAGAATCCGACGTGGTTTGGTCCCGGAGCAAAACACAGAGCAGTTTGTGTGCCGTTGTCGCTTATTACCTTCTAGGCCATTGCAAAACCCGTAATGGAGATGGTGTCCCACGTTCCTCGCAATGTCCCGAATTAGTGTTTGATATTCCCTGATTTCGACTTCCCGAGGACACAGGACGCAGGCCAACACACGTGACTCCCAATGTGAATAGTTCGTGAAATACACATTGGAATCGTAAAACCAATATAGACTCCAGAGATATTTCTATCCGTCTAAGACGTCCCCACCGTCCCGTTTTTAGAATCTTATTTGTAAATGAAAGGGTTAAAAGGAACAGAATCAAGGAACGGGCCTGGACAATGTTAACATTCCGTTCCCTGACTTACACTAACGAAAGAAGATCGCCATAGAAATACCACTACACCTCATGTGATGGAGTGAGTATGCATGAATACATTACATCTATTCAGAAACTCTGAAGATGCCAATCGCCGCGGGTCCTTCCTGGCCTCGAAACGTAAACGGGTCGGCGCAGTGCGGCGTCCCGCCAGTTAGTCCTGGAAAATCTGATGCACCGTAATCCTTACAGCGGCGGAACACGTCATGCCAAAGCACATTGGAGCCAGCAGCCGCTTCCGAGCCAGCTAAA
>JAZGCZ010000071.1:0-4011 GCA_036477195.1 Anaerolineales bacterium
CGGCCGGCGCAAGGTTGACGGTGACGCGCTGGCGGGGGAAGGTCAACCCGGAATTCTTGACCGCCGCCTGCACCCGCTCACGACTTTCCTGAACCGCTTTGTCAGGGAGTCCTACAATGGAGAAGGAGGGCAGTCCGCGCGAGGTATCGACCTCGACCTCGACCACCTCGCCCTCCAGCCCCACCACCGCCGCGGTGTGTACTTTGGCCAGCATGGGTCCAGTCTAAGTTATGCGGCCTTAGGGGTCAACAAAGAGGATTAAAGAGAGGGAAAGCTAGGACGGTCAATCTAGAATATGGTGGCGGGAATTGCACCTCCGCCGACCGGCTTAGTCACATCCAGAAATCGTCGCGTGCATGTAAATTGATGCTCCGGTTCCAATGGTGCGAGATGTTGTCAATGCCAGGCTTGACGGTTGATCCCGACTCTTGCGCGTTCTTCCATGGCTCTGTGGGGGATCCCTCGGAAATTGGAGCGATTTGTTCGGGAAGCATTTACTGGCTCGACCAGCCAGTCTACTCTGCCTGCTTGAGTGCCGACCCATAGAGATCAAACAATGCACCAAGGGCACGCCGCGGGGTCCTATCTGCAACGACCGACCTGCACTGTCTGACTCGTTCCTCGCTCACCGGGAATTCCAAAATTCGCTCGATTGCATCCGCGAGCGATACCGAATTTCGCTCCTCCACCAGGGAGCCCGCCCCGCTCGGAGTCGCGTCATGAAGAAGGTCCGCAACCTGGCCAACATCAAATGACGCCACCGGTGTACCGCAAGCCAGACTCTCGAATATGACTCTGGGACCGGATTCGAAACCGGAGCTGCACACGGTGACGTCGAAGCCACGATAGACGCTTGCGAGCGCCTCTCGTGGAGTCGGCTGAATCACTCGAACTCGGTCCCCCAAGCCCATCGATTGAGCCGATTGCCGAATGGTTTGCTCCATACGACCTGCTCCAACATATACAAGTGCGGTGTCCGGGCGGCGCGTCGATACCCGGCCAAAGGCATCGAGCAGGAGCTTAGGGTCTTTCTGGGTTTCTAATCGGCCAGCAAAGCCGATCACTCGCAGATCTAGCGGCAGATCGGCAGCCTTTCGCAGTGCAACCCGATCCATGTCTCGCGTATTGCGATCTGCGGCATGAAAGAACCGGTCATCGGCCCATTGCGGCAGCCAGTGAGTGCGCCGAGCAAATGCCTCCGACTTCTTACCCACCCAACTTCGAGATCTTGGATCAACTACTACGATCATATCTGCCTGACGAAGCCGATCCCAGAGGACCCGCTCAAAGAGCCACCCAAGTCGGCGCCAGCGCACGTCGCTGAATTCGGAGACCACCTCTTCCGGATGGTTGTGGATAAAGTAGACCGCTTGCTGTCTACCTGTGAGCCGCATCGCGTAGCCAGACTCAGGCCTGTGAAACTGAACCACATCGCCCGAGGGCCGAACTCGTCGAGCCCTGCAGGCGAGCACAAATCGCAGCGATAGCGGTACCGGCCGCACTTTGTCCGGCTCTGTTTCTACAAGAGATGGATAGAACTGAATTCTACGTCCGCCAAATTCTAGAGGCGTCCACCGGCCGGCTGGCCTGGCATCGGGATCCCTGGTCACGCCGATTAGTTCTAAATCCCAGGTGTCGGGCGCATATCGGAGAACCCCATCGATGCAGGTATTAAAACCACCCAGTCCTTGGATGCACGGATCCATAGGGTGCACGATTGAGAGCTTCATGCCGCGAGGTTGGGCTTGCTGTGCAATCTCTAAACCGGGGGATAAATGACTGTCAGCTTGATGCCTGCTCGGGAAGAGTGAACCAATCCACGCGAGTTCTCATCGAACTTGGCGCCCAGGAGATGAAGGCCGCTCCCAGAAACTCGATGATTTTCACTCCCGCCATTGTCACGAAGTAGATTGGGAGGGAGGATCCGCGACCCGGAAGGGACTTTCTGAGGGTCCACGCACGCTGATAGGCCTTGATGAGACTACCACCCGTAACGAAAAATGGCGCCAGCGCAGGTACTCGAACAACCCACGACCAGGGAGTGTCAGGGGACAATCTGCGGTAGTGAATTTGATACCCGCCAATCCTTAGACGCTTTTTCGTGAATGGGGCAAGGTGATGCCAACCTTTCGCTTCAGCTGAATACCATGGGCGAATTCCAGCGGCCCTAAGCTCATGGCGCGCGATGTCAACGGCTCCGCCTCCATGGGGTCCGAGATCTTCCCGGAAGCGAAAGTCCTGAAAGCGCGCCCTCCGCACTGCGAGGTTGTTGCCGTAAAACCAGTCGGTCCAACCCGAATGAGGCCGTGTGGCCGCCCAATCAACAAGGTTCTGCGTTCCGCTTAGGAACCCAGGCTCGTACATCGTCTTCCCGACCACGAGATTCACCTCATCGTCGTGGAACGTATCCAGTATCCTTTGCAGCCACTCCGGCGTGTAGCGAACATCTGAGTCAGCAAATACGACGATCGCACCGGTGGCCGCGTCCAGCGCACGATTCTTACTACGGAAGTAGGTCGCGTTGGGAAATCGGATGAATGTGGCAGTCGGCAGGTCTCTCAAAATCCACTCGAGATCCCTCTCCCGCACTGAAGCGTCCACTATCACCAGGATTTGACATTGATCGATCGGGTAATCCTGGTTGGCCAACGACCGCAAGGAGCGCTTGAATAGATCATCGTCGTCGAGATCACGCGCATTCCAAGCCTCAATCGCCAATGTAACCTGTGTTGGGGCAATCTGCCTCGATCCATTCCGAATTGTCACTTCACTCACCTATCTGGAAAGGCCACTTCGCCAGCGTAGACCGCGGACTGACCATAGAGCCATATTCGCGCGAAATCTCAGACCGGGATGCAACTTCTCGGATCCGGGCGACGATCCGACTCTAAATTATCCCACAGTGCTCACGCCAGAATCCCCTCGAGATCACGCTTATGGATTTATCGAGCAGCCAAGAGTACAGATTCCGCCTCGTGGAACTCGGAGGGCGTGTTGATGTGCAACCAGGTCCCTTCTACGGATATAACATTAGCTCGCCCAGCACGCAGCAGCTCGTCGTTGAAGGAGTTGATCTCTGTTTCTCCTTCACGTGCGGGCTGGTCTCCGCCGAATCGTTCCCAGATCCAAGGCCCGTAGAGGAATAGGCCCCCGATGATCTCAACCTCAGATTCAGCGGCCCACGGTTCGGCATCGGTCAACGCCACCGGCCGGCCGCCGCTCTCTCGCACCAGCTTCGCACTGCTGCCGGGATTGCGCGTTCGCCGGGAGAAGAAAGTGGCGCCCCGCTCATCCAGGGCCGCGACGCCCTGATCGATCAAACCTCTAGGGGGAATGTTGTCGCCGTGCAGAAAAGCGACGATGGTGCCTGAAGCCTCAGATACCATCGCCGTCAATCCACTTCGAAGCGCATCCAGAGTTCCCAGCGGAGCGGGTTGGATCACTCCTACAATATCGGTATCCGGGAGCTCGAGCGCGGCCAGTTCCTGAGCTGCGGGCATGGACTCAGCGGTCGCAACCACCGCCGCCCGATCAGGCGGAGAATCCTCGAACGTGGCCAGCGCCCAGCCCACGATCGGTCGTCCTGCTATTAGGGTTAGGGGCTTCGAGATCTCTTGCGAAACCTCACGAAGTCGCAGACCCTCGCCAGCGGCGGCGACTATAAGTGTGTACTCCAAGTTGGCTCCTTGGCTGGTCCGTAGGCTAGGGCGTGAAGTTGTCTGCAGATTCGTCGGTAACCAGCTCCAGATTGGCCAGCAATCGCTTTGTGTGCTCCTTAGCGGCCGTCAGGCGCCGCATGGGATCCGTGGTGCCCGAGCGCAGCGCATCGATAATCCCTTGCAGGCGAGGCAGCAAGATCTTGTCGATGTATTCCAGCGCCTCGTCCGTGCTCTTGAACTCCCTCTTATGCGCGTATTCGAGCATGTCGGAGAAATCGTCGAGATTGTCCTTCACATGCTCGATCATGCTATCGAGTTCCGCAACCGATTTCAAGTGCTCGAGTATCCGCTC
>JAZGCZ010000072.1:0-7396 GCA_036477195.1 Anaerolineales bacterium
GATGATCTCTCGATCCTCAGCAATCTGATCGAAGATCAGCAGCGGTGATCCCCAGAAGGACGGGGCTAAGACCAGATTTGGCGTCTCAAGGCCTTCGTCAATAATGATGCCCTGCGAGAGTTCTTCCAGTAGATCCTGGACCGGCATGCGATCCGCAAGTGCCTGAGCACGCTTCAGACCATCCTGCAGAGCTGGGCGAATGCGGTTTTCTTCTTCAGCAAAGAAGACCTCATAATAGGCCCGAAGGGCAGTAAGAAATCGCTCACCGGCGGCTTCGCGGTCGACCCACCAATCCAACAGGATTTCGAATGCTTCCGCGCTGATACCTTCCCCTTTGTGCATCTCCTTAGCTGAAGTAACCAGCTCTTCTAGATGCGAATCTTCCCACGCGCCTTTCTCGCCAGCATCCTCGATTACCGCCTTGAATTCCTCCGGAAGCCGGTGAGACAGGACCATCGCCGCGATGCGTTCCTCCGGCGCCATTTCAGATAGCACCTTGAGTGCAACCGCCCCATCTTTGGGCTCTGGCAAGCTATACACCCAGTGGAGCGGCAATCCCAGTAGCTTCCCTTTTTGGAACTGCTCCAGAGTCTCGCGCTCCGACAGGGGCAGGCGTGAGCGCATTCCAGCCGCCCAGGCTGCCCGCAGACCAAAGGTTGACGGCTTGTGCAAAACCTCGAGGCTCACGAACAGATCGTAGGCGGTGCCCGAATCCCAAGAAATATTAGGCTCTGTCATCTTGTTTCCATTATCGGACATTCTCTTCTCCTGGTTCGCTTTCGGGACAGCTAGGCGGGAACAGCTTGTTCGCTAGTGGTTTTCTCAGCCCCGGCATACCTCGGTTCGGGTTCTTCGTCGTAATCCGGCAAGATGTCCTCTATGTTGCGGATCACCGGAACCAAATAGCCGGCCAGCGAGACCACAGTCCCGAGCAGTGCGGTGATGATAAAGATCAGTGACATACCGGCCCCGCTCCCGGTTCCGACCAAGCCACCAAAGGTAGATTCCAGACCCCCTCCTACCTGCATGGCGGGCTCAAAGACATTATCGGCAAGCGGCCCCGCTAGCAGAAAGGCCACCGGCGCCGTAATCTGTGCCATCAGCCTACGCACCGAGAATACTCGCCCCTGTACATCGGGGGCGACCTTCGATTGCCAGATCGCCTGACTCGAGCCTTGAATGACGGGAATAAAAAACATGAGCAGAAATGCCCCTGCGGCCCAGACTACCGTCGTCTGCCCAAGTCCGAGCAGCGTTATTCCAAGCAGGCTGGACAACGCCAGCCCGATGAGCACCCCGTTGATGCGTCGTTTGGGTCCTCCCCAAACACTTAAAGCGAGGCCGCCAACCAGGCCTCCTAGACCGAAGACCGACATTACCGTGCCAAGGGCGACCTGGTCATCGCCGGTGCGTGCCAGGATCATTGGCGACATAAGCACCATACTGAGGGAGGCGATGAAATTGATCAGGAAGAAAATCGTAAGTAATCCCGTGAGACTTGGTCGGTTGAGGATGTAGCGAAAACCATAGGCCGATTCTTTCCAAATACTGCCCTGACCTTCTTTTCCGGCGGCCGATCGATTCGGCTGTGGAATAAAGACCACGAACAACGCCAGGATCGCCACAGCGAAGGTAAAGATGTCGATAACAAGAATGCCACCGATGCCGATCACACCGATCAGCAGGCCGGCCAGGATGGGCGAGGCGATCATGGAGCCGCTATGCACCAGCGAATGGATGCCGCTCGCGCGCGCATACTGATCCTTGGGAAGCATGAGCGTGATTGCGGCGGAGTAGGCTGGGAATTGAAAGGCTTCGAACGCCGATGCAAATGCGGCGGTGAGAAACAAGTGCCAGATCTGTAGCTGGTCAGTGGCAAAAAGGACCAGAATAACGATGGACATCAGACCGGCGGCTAGATCGCTGACCATCATGACCAGCTTGCGGTTAGCTCGATCGACAATGGCACCCGCGATCGGGCTGAGCAGCACCGCGGGTGCGAACGCGAAGAAACCCACCATGGCCAATGTGGTGACCTCGCCGGTCAGCTGCCAAGCGAAAATCGTTATGGCGAACCGGACCATGCCCGAACCGGTCATTGAAATCAGCTGGCCGATCGAAATAACGGCAAAGGCGATCATTCCTTCTGGCCGGCGTTTCGCAACCGATCTTTCGATCAATCCACTCATGTCTTTCTCCTCACCTGATCCGCCTAAAGTCAACTACCTTGGAAGCCTCATCATGTTCCTCTGCTTAGCCAAAAGGCTCAGATCTATTTGATCTGAGCCTTTGCTGGCCGCAGTATTTCCCTGTCGCCGAGTAAGTTCACCTCGTAGCATTCCAATCTGCGTCCGATCGAAACCATTTGCCCGCCCAGTCTGCATGTCACCTTTGCAATCGCCTGTCTCACCCTACGATGCGGTCTACGGCTGAGTCCAGGGCTACCGGCGTGGGCGCCTGCGGCGTAGCTGTTTATCTGCATTTTTGCTCGAGCAATTATGGACAGTTCTTCAATCATTTTGTCACCTTCCTTGCCTGCATTTCCCAAATACACGTTTGGTCAATATTTATCGAGTAGATCAGTATCTACTAGATTATTGTGCACTAGATAATAGTCTAATATGCGGAGTTTGTCAAGCGCGGAAGCCTGGAGGCCGTGCGTGCGATGCTAGAATCGCCACATGCCTGGAATCATCGAACGTTACCGCCGCTATCTCGACCTGCCCGCGGACGTAGATCCCATTTCTTTATCGGAAGGCCGTACGCCGCTGATCCCCATGCCTCTGCTTGCAGCTGAGCTGGGCGCGGCCGAGATTCACATCAAGTTCGAGGGCTCGAACCCCACTGGATCCTTCAAAGACCGCGGCATGACCACTGCCATTACGGAAGCCGTTTCGCGGGGGGCTAATGCCGTAATCTGTGCCAGCACGGGCAATACGGCAGCTAGCGCCGCGGCCTATGCGGCCCGCGCTGGCCTTCGCTGCGTGGTGCTGTTGCCGCATGGCAAAGTGGCGAGCGGAAAGCTGGCGGCCGCCTATGCTCACGGAGCCGAAGTGGTCGAAGTAGAGGGATCCTTCGACGAAGCGCTCGGCCTCGCCCGCCGCCTCTCGGAACGAACTCCGATTGGCTTGGTTAACTCCCTCAACCCATACCGCCTCGAGGGGCAAAAGACGGCTGCCTTCGAGATTTTCGAAACGCTGGGAGCCGCTCCAGACTGGCTGGCTCTTCCCGTGGGTAATGCGGGGAATATCAGTGCCTATTGGATGGGCTTTCGCCAACTTGCGGATTTGGATGGAGCCGATTTGCCACATTTGCTGGGCGTTCAGGCGAGTGGATCCGCACCGCTGGTGGAAGGGCACATCATCGAACACCCCGAAACAGTTGCTAGCGCGATCCGAATCGGCAACCCGGCGCGTGGTGAACAGGCATTGAGCGCGGCAGAGGAATCAAGCGGCCGCATTATCGCCGTACCGGATCAAAGCATACTGGACGCACAGCGCGACCTAGCCCGCCATGGGATCTGGGTCGAACCCGCCTCTGCAGCAGGCCTGGCCGGCCTGCGATCCGAAGTCGCAACGGGTGGCTTGGACCTGGAGGGCCAAAGGGTGGTTTGCGTATGCACGGGTCACGGACTCAAGGACCCGCGCCCGCCTTCCAAGCCACCAACTCTGATTCCGCCAAGGCTGCAAGCTCTGGAAGAGCTGCTTAACTTATGAGATCGATACGCCTGCAAGTTCCAGCAAGCGCAGCCAATTTGGGCCCCGGCTTCGATACGCTAGCGTTGGCGCTAGATCTCCATAACGAACTGACGGTGGAGGTCACGGATGCGGAGCTTGATATTCAAGTGGAAGGGGAGGGCGAAGGGCGGCTGCCGACTGATGCCTCCAATATGATCGCAAGAGCCGCCTACCATTTCTTCCGCGCCGTGGACCTTCATCCCCCGGGTATGCGAATCCGATCAACGAACCGCATTCCGCTCGGATCTGGGCTGGGCTCTTCCGCGGCTGCTATCGTAGGCGGCTTGATGGCTGCGGACGCGATTTCGGAGACTGGAATGAAGCGAGAGCAACTGTTGGAGATCGCCTGGGAACTGGAAGGACACGCGGACAACGCGGCGGCGGCTTTGTTTGGGGGGCTCACGATTGTGGGTCAATCCTCCAGCGGCCTGATTTCCGCACAGATCTCAATGCCGCCAATGCGATTCGCGATCGTTATCCCTGAGATTGACCTGCCGACCTCCAGTATGCGAGACGCACTTCCTCGAAATGTGCCCTTGAATGATGCGGCCCTCAATCTGGGACGAATGGGGATAGTGGTGGAGGCGCTTCGCCAGGAGGACTTCGATCTCCTGTCACTAGCAGCCCAAGATCGTCTTCACGAGCCCTATCGGGCGCCGCTAATTCCTGGGTTTTTTGAGGCCCGTTCCGCCGGGTTGGAAGCCGGCGCAGCCGCAGTTACGCTGGCAGGCGCGGGTCCCGGCCTGATCGCTTTTGCGCACGACCGACACGAGGCTATCGCCGACGCGATGGCTGGTGCGTTCAGCACTTACGACCTCCCTGTACGTAAACTCATTCTGAGTTCCGAGCCAGAGGGAGCACGCCTGCTCCACTCGGCTCATTGATGGGACCTGGTACCGAAAGTGCAATGAACATAAGATCTACCCGGGTTGTAATATCCTTAGCGCCTAGAGGCCTATTAAAGGAAAGCATGAGACCTGTTTGGCTATTGCTGGTCGCACTGCTGCTTGTTGCTTGTGGCAGTACGGCCGACATTGATGCTCCCACCGAAGTTCCTCAGCGGGTTCAAAATGAACTGAGGCCACTTCAGCTGGCGGTTCTGGAAGAGATCCGACAGGCCGTTGCGGATAATTTCGTGTATGCCGATTTTGGCGGTACGGATTGGGAAGCCGAAGTATCGCTCGCGCGGCACCGCGTCGAGGCAGGGGTGACCGAGGAAGAGTTTGCGGGAGCCGTGGACGACATGGTGGCCGCCCTTCCTGACGGAAGCGCGGGCTTCATGACTCGCGCCGAGCGCGTACAAGCCGAGTTCCAATCGGGGACGCTCTATGAAGGCATTGGCGCTTTTGTATCGTTTAGAGCAGAGCCTTTGCCTCGCGTTCTTCTGCTATCAGTTATCGCCGGTTCTCCCGCCGAAGAAGCCGGCTTGCGGGCACATGACGCCGTGTATAAGGTCGATGGCTTTCCTGTCACCGAGGAGGAAGGTCTCTCCATAATTGAGAGAGTGCGAGGCCCAGCAGGTACAGAAGTGCTGCTTGAAGTAGCGTCGCCCTCGGAGGAAGCTAGGGAGGTAATGGTACGTCGCGATCGCGTCACCGCCACAGATACGCTCAAGGGTGATCTTCTCTCCCCAGGAATAATCTATGTGTTGGTTCCAGTTGCGGTCGACAACACTCTTGCAGAGAGGGTGGCTGGCCTGTTGCAGGTATCCGAGACGGAAAATGAACCGGCCCTCGGTTTGATACTCGATCTTCGGATCGCGGGCTCCGGTTCCAGCTGGCCGCTGACCGAGATGTTGACCCTGCTAGGAGATGGCTCGATGGGGCAATTCGCTACCCGCGCGGGGGAGCAACCAATTGTAATTCCGGGCGTCGATGTCGGCAATTCACAGAGAATTCCGCTGGCAATTCTGGTAGGTCCGGATACCAGCGGGGCACCGGAAATCTTCGCCGGAGCGTTGCAGGGTACCGGCAGGGCTCCTCTTGTGGGGTTGCCTACCAACGGCAACGTGTTGAGCTTCCGCCAGCTGACTCTGTCGGATGGTTCGGTGTTGACCTTTGCTGATTCTTCCTATATAACGCCGAGCGGCAGCGATCTGAGCCTAACTGGCCTGACCCCAAATTTGCTCGTCCAATCCGATTGGGACGAAGTTACACCTGAATCTGATCCGGTACTTCAAAGCGCAATCGATTTGCTGCTTCGGGGATAGGTTGGAGATTAGAGTTTGGAGAGTCCGAGAGCGTCGGAAAAAGCCGAGTGCTACAATGATCGAACCTCAGGTTAGCGTCCAAAATCTGCAGATTCTGAGCACTCGCTCGGGGCGAGCCCCGCGTTGGGGCTCATCACTTTCACTTATGCCCGTTCCTTCGATGGGCATTTGGGCCCACGGGAGACCACTATGAGCAACAATGACAAACCTCTGGTAATAAAAGGCGAGGATCCTCTGAATCGCGTCGGGAGGCGCGATAAGGAGCATCGCACGGAGCTGGGCGAAAAGCCGCTGTCCAGGCGCATCCTGTTGAAGGTTGCCCACATCGGCCGCCGATTCTGGTGGCTTGGGATATTGATGTTCATGATCCTCTGGGCAATGCTGAACCCCACCGTCATGAACCTGGCGCTTCTCGGATTGAGTTTTGTATGGCAATTGGTCTTTGCCGTGCTCTTCATGGTGGTGCAGTTCGGCGCTCTCTTCTGGTTTATGGGCCGCACGAAAACAGTTGTCATAAAACCCGGTGATCCGAAGGCGATCACCTTCGATGATTACTGGGGCCAGCCCCATCTGGTGAACTTGGTCAAGCAGTGGATTAGCCTGCTGGCCGATCGGGATGATTTCGTCAAGATGGGGGGTGAGTACATCAATGGGCTCATGCTGACCGGAGAACCTGGCACCGGCAAGACAATGCTAGCCAAGGCCATGGCGGGCGAGGCGGGCATCGCCTTCATGTCCGTAGAAGGATCCGGCTTCCGGGGCATGTTCTGGGGTATGGACACGCTCAAAATGATGGGCTTTGTCCGCAAGGCCAGAAAGCTTGCCCGCGAATACGGGGCTTGCATCGCCTATATCGATGAAATCGATGCGGTCGCTATGAGCCGCTCCGGCGTCCAGGGCAGTAACCAGAACATGGCCATGGGTGGAATGATGGGCGGCATGATGATGAACGGCGCCTTGACGCGCTTGCTGTATGAGATGGACGGCATCGCCGAGCCCGGGCGGGTCGAGAAATGGAAAGCCAAGTTCGCTGCCATGCTCGGAAAGCCCCACCCTAAGCGCAACTGGCACGTGTTGTTTATGGGCTCTACGAACCGACCGGACGTCTTGGACCCGGCGCTGCTCCGACCCGGAAGGTTTGATCAGGTCATACAGGTCGACCGCCCGGACCGGGCTGGTCGGCGATCGATCATCGAAGGTTACCTGGCGAAGATCCGACATGATCCCAAGCAGATCGATATTGAAGGGATCGTGGCGGATACTCCGCGCGCGACGCCGGCCCAAGTTATGGCGGCCATCACCAAGGATTCCGTGCGCCATGCCCTCTTTGAGGGCCGCGACCGCGTCATCCAAACTGATGTCGATCAATCTATCCAGGAGCAGATCGTCGGAATGGCCAACCCGATTCGCGAAATGGACCCGCTGCAGATGCGGCAGATCGCATACCATG
>JAZGCZ010000073.1:0-2810 GCA_036477195.1 Anaerolineales bacterium
GCCTACATTAAATCGGTGAGGGGATCCGATCCTGACGCTTCCCTATTTTGGCTGGCCAAGATGCTTTACGCCGGGGAAGATCCTCGCTTCATACTTAGGAGGCTGTTGATTTTGGCTTCCGAAGACATTGGCCTTGCGGATCCGATGGGTCTGGTGGTGGCCTCTGCCGCAATGCAGGCATTCCAGTTTATCGGATTGCCGGAAGGCGTCTACCCCCTTGTAGAGGCCACGCTGTACCTGTCAACCGCGCCAAAGTCGAACTCGGCAGGTGCATACTTCAAGGCCTACAAGTCGATCGAAGAGCAGGGAATGGTTGATGTTCCTAGTCATCTCAAGGATTCAAACCGCGATGCGGCCGCATTGGGTCACGGAGTCGATTATGACTACCCTCACGACCATGACGGACATTTTATCGGCCAGGGCTACCTGCCAGATTCAATGCTCGGTACCTACTTTTATCGCCCCTCGGATCTAGGCTATGAGCAGGAGGTCTCGGGGCGACTCGAGCAGTGGAGACAAGCCCAGCGTCAAGCAATGGAGTTCGAGGACTTCGTCGAGGTCCCTGACCTCCCTGAATCCGAGATTCAGACCCTCAAACGGCACCACACTCGCGACCGCGGCCCCACATGACGGTCGTCTACCTCATCAGGCATGGCCAGAACGATTATGTAGAGCAGGAAAAATTGGCTGGATGGCTGCCCGGGGTGCATTTGAATAATGTTGGCAGGGAGCAAGCGGTGAGGGTCGCGGATGCGCTGAAATCCAGCAAATTTCAGGCCGTCTATTCGAGTCCGTTAGAACGAGCAGCCGAGACCGCCGAAGCGATTGCAGCCGCCCAAGGGTTGGAGGTTGTCTCTCTGGCAGGTCTTGGCGAGATCAACATCGGCCGCTGGCAAGGTCTGAGCCTACGAGCCGCACGCCGGCGGAAACTGTGGCCAACGATTCAGCATACCCCCTCACTCGCACGATTTCCGGAAGGGGAATCGTTTCTGGAGGCGCAATCACGCATCGTTGACACTTTGGAAACCATTCGCCCCAATCATTCCGGAGCCATCGCCTGCGTATCACATGCCGATCCGATCAAGCTAGCGATAGCGCACTATGTCGGAATGCCGATCGATTCATTCCAGCGGCTCGAAATCGGGCCGAGCTCGATATCAGAATTGATTATCAAGGACGGCTCCGCCAGGCTGATTCGACTGAATGTTATACTTCAGCCTCCGCCCCCGTAGTACGTCTCTAACCTCGATATGGAACTAGAGCTCAACCCGGTCAGCCGAATCACTACTGGAGCCATTGGCCCTCCTGGAAAACGCGTTTTTTACATTCAAGCTCGCAAAGACAGCCGCCTGGTTTCGCTGATCGTCGAGAAGCAGCAGCTGCAGTCCCTCGCAATCGGCTTGGAAGAATTCCTTGAAGAACTGGATAATCGGTTGCCGGATCTTCCGGAGGCCTCCGCCGAATACGATAGTGCGGAGATGGAGTTGGAAGAGCCTCTGGACCCGATATTCCGTGTCGGTCGAATCGGGCTGGGCTACGACGAGGAGAGCGACCGTCTGGTGCTTGTCGCGCGTCAGCTCGAATCCGAAGATGGGGAAACCGAGATCGTACGTCTCTGGTGCACCCGGTCACAGCTGCGCGCGATGTGTTTTTGGGGACTTGAGGTAGCAAGTCGGGGTCGTCCTATCTGCGGCAATTGCGGTGAGCCAAAGGACCCTGAGGGCCACTTCTGCCCCAAGAGCAACGGGCACAAGATCTAATTTCTTCGCCGCTATGGGAACCACCTCCATTCTGGACTCCCTTCGAACGGGTGAGATCAGTCTCCAGGGCCAGTTTGCCTGGGGTTCAAATCACACGTTCCTGGTTGACGTCAGCACTGCGAACGGCCCACTTTCCGCCGTTTATAAGCCTTCCATAGGAGAGCAGCCGCTGTGGGACTTTCCAGAGAACACACTTGCCCAGCGGGAAGTGGCTGCTTTCATAACTAGCGAGGCTCTCGGATGGAATCTCGTTCCGCCCACCGTTCTCCGCGGGGACGGCCCTGAGGGCGGTGGTTCCCTGCAGCTTTACCTGGATATGGACCCGACCCGCAACTACTTTACCTTTTCGGAAGTTGAAAAGCAGCTGCTGCAGCCGACGGTGATCTTTGATGTGCTGATCAATAATGCCGATCGTAAGGCCGGTCATGTGATTCTCATGCCGGATGGCCACATCCAGTTGATCGATCACGGCATCAGCTTTCATAAGGATCACAAGCTCCGAACCGTCATCTGGGACTTCGCAGGCGAAACCATTCCAGCCGCCCTGGTCGAGGATTTGCAGCTACTCTCGTCCAAACTTGAGAAGCAAGGGTCACTCGACTTGGATCTGACAGGATTACTATCTTTGATTGAAATTCACGCCTTAAGGGACCGGAACTCCCTGCTGCTTCGTGATGCTCGCTTTCCTGCGCCCGGAGCACAACCAAACTACCCGTGGCCGCTAGTCTGAATCACACAGGAGCGCGTTCAACTGTGCGCGACCCTTTTCCAGCCCGTGATTGAATTTACAGAAGAAAGGAGATTCGGCCCTTCTAAACTGCAGAGCGGCGGGATAATGATTCGATGATGACCGTGCGGCTGGTTCTGGTGGGCTTTGGCAATGTGGGCAGTGCGCTCGCGCGCTTGATCGTCGCAAAACGACCCGAAGTTCAGGAACGCTACCGTCTGGATCTTCGCGTGGTCGCGATCGCGACCGGAACGCACGGGGTCGCTTTCGATGAGGCGGGGTTGGATCTCGCGCGTGCACTCGAAATACAGGGACGTGCGGGA
>JAZGCZ010000074.1:0-11525 GCA_036477195.1 Anaerolineales bacterium
CATTGGGGTCGGAAATAAGATGGAGGAGCTGTGAGGCGTAACTTCAATGAGCGCGCAGAGCGCGAAGAACTAGATGAGCGAGTCATCGACATTACGCGCGTAGCGAAGGTGGTTAAGGGCGGTCGCCAATTTCATTTTCGAGTCGTAGTCGCTGTCGGCGACAATCGTGGCCGGGTTGGACTCGGGATTGGCAAGGCCAGGGGCGTGCCGGATGCGATCCATAAGGCTGCGGATCGTGCGAAGAAAGACATGGCGCCCTTCACGCTAACTGGAACTACGATTCCTCACGAAATAATATCGAAGCATGGAGGGGCGATTGTGCTCCTGAAACCCGCATCGCCGGGAACAGGTGTTATAGCCGGCGGCGCAGTCCGAGCCGTTCTATCTGCGGCAGGAGTGCGGGACGTTCTCACCAAGTCGTTGGGTAGCGCGAACGTTCTAAACATTGCGAAAGCTACGCTTCGGGGACTGCGCGAGCTTACGGACGTTGAGGAATTAGCGGCTCATCGGGGCAAGAGCGTCGAAGAGTTAACTCCATTCTGGATGCGGAGTAAGAATGGCTAAGAAGAAAGCCAAGACTCTGACCGTCACATTGGTGAAGAGCCCTATTGGCTACTCGGAGCGACAGAAACGAACCGTGCGGGCTTTGGGCTTGCGCAGGATGATGCAGAGCGTGGAACACTCGGACACTCCGGTACTCCGGGGGATGATTGCCAAGGTTCCACACCTGCTGAATGTAGTTGAATCATGAAACTCCATGATCTCCAACCACGGCATAAGTCGCGCCGAGCTCCCAAGCGGGTGGGTCGTGGAATATCGGCAGGTCAAGGCAAGACCGCCGGTCGCGGCACCAAAGGTCAAGGCGCCCGATCAGGAAGCGGAGGCAATCTGTATCGCCAGGGTGGCAACCTGCCGTTCTTCCGCCGGCTGCCCTTCAAGCGCGGTTTTACAAATATCAATCGGATTTATTGGTCTGAGGTCAACATCGGCCGTTTGGACCTGTTCGATGAGGGTTCCGAGGTCACACCTGAACTAATGCAGTCGGCTGGCCTCATACGTAATGCGAGTCATCCGGTTGTGGTGCTTGGACACGGCAAGCTCAGCAAGGCGCTCACAATTCAGGCACATCGTGTGTCTTCAGGCGCTAAAAAGGCGATTGAAAAGGCTGGCGGCACAATCAAGCTGCTGGATCAGTAGATTGGAATTTGGCGCAAATGGGGATTGGAACACACAGGGGTAAGGAGCTCTCATGATAAAGCGACTGCGATTTCTTTGGATCTCTGAGGACATCCGGAATCGATTGCTGATCACCTTCGCGCTGCTCGCCCTCTACCGGCTGGCGGCTCAGATCCCCGCGCCGGGCGTGAATCGACTTGTGCTTCAGCAGCTCTTCACACAAGAGGGCAGCGGACAGACCTTGTTTGGCTTGCTGGACCTCCTTTCGGGTGGCACCGCCTCTAACTTCTCCGTCTTGGCCATGGGAGTCTATCCCTACATCACATCTCAGATCATTCTTCAAGTGTTGGTACCGATCGTCCCGCCTCTTCAGCGGCGAATGGAGGAGGATCCACGCGAGGGCCGCAAGTGGATGGAGAAGTGGACCATCATGATAGCTATCCCAATGGCATCACTCAATGCCGTCGGCCAGATCCGCCTTTTCCAACAGTTCGCCGGCCAAAGCATCGTCACCTTTGATTTGGGGCTCAACTTAGCCACTGCAACGTTGATCATCTCGATGACCGCCGGCACCATGTTCGCCATCTGGCTGGGCGAGCTCATTTCCGAGTTCGGCATCAAGAACCAGGGGCTCTCGCTGATTATCTTCTCTGGCATTGTCTCGCAAATTCCGACCAATCTGGGACGGGTCTTTGGAGCACAGACTCAAATCGTGCCCCTGATCATCTTCCTGGCGTTTTTGATGATCGCAACGATCTTCGTCATCGTTTACGTTCAGGAGGGACGGCGCCACGTACCGGTCATGTATCCCGGACGGCGGGTCGGAAACCGCATGTCCATGCCTGTGAAGGGCACGCTGCCGCTGATGGTGAATATGGCGGGAATGATTCCCATTATCTTCGCACAATCCATTCTGACTTTTCCTGCCGTTCTGGCGCAGTTCTTCGTTAACTCAACCAGCGAAGTCCTATCTACGGTGGCTCTGTGGCTGCAGACCAACTTTGGAGGGTTCAACAGCACCTATTGGATCTTGTACTTCGTCATGGTGGTGGCCTTTACATTCTTTTATACCGATATCCTCTTTCAGCAACAAAACTATGGGCGGAATCTCAAACGATCGGGAGCGCAGATTCCTGGCGTGACGAAGGGCGCCCCCACCCAGCGCTATCTCACTCGACTCGTCCGGCGTATCACGCTCGTTGGAGCTATCTTTCTGGGGATCGTAGCGATTATGCCGTTCTTGGTAGGGTTGATCTATCCGATAGGAGGCAGCCAAACTGGGCTGCTGCTGGTGTCATCCGCCGGTCTCCTGATTGTGGTGGGAGTGATCCGCGATACGTATCGGAATATTGAAGCCGAGCTGAAGCTGAGGGGATACGATTCGGCGCTGTTGGTCAGGTAGGAGAGTTTGCGTTTTATTGTGCTGCTCGGAGTGCCAGGTGCCGGAAAAGGTACCCAAGCTAAGCGGCTCAGCAAAGCGCTTTCACTCCCCCACGTATCAAGTGGAGACCTTTTTCGGGAGAATTTGAAGCACGAGACGTCCATTGGAGAAGAGGCAATAAAGTATCTCTCACGCGGTGAACTCGTGCCGGATGAAATTACGATCGGAATGATTGAGGAAAGATTGGGGCAGTCGGATGGAGTGGACGGTGCGATTCTGGATGGTTTTCCGCGCACCACTCGGCAGGCTGATGCCTTGGAAAACATGGCGGGCGGAAGCGTTCGGGCTGCGATCCATGTGGAGGTGCCCATCGAGCGCCTGGTAGAGCGAATGTCTGGCCGGCGCGTTTGCCGCCAGCAGGGGCATGTCTATCACATGAAGTACAACCCTCCGAAAGAGAGGGGTAAATGCGATGAGGATGGATCCGAGCTCTATCAGCGCGATGATGACAAACCGGAGACGGTTCGGCACCGCCTCGAGGTGTACGAAGAGCGGACTGCGCCGCTGATTGAGTACTACCGAGATCGAAACTTGCTCATCGAGGTGAACGGTGATCAACCGATCGACAACGTAACCGAAGAGATCTTGTTGTCCCTCGAACAGGAGGCAACCCGTTGAATTCAGGTGTCGTGCTGAAGAGTGAGCGAGAGCTTGAATCCATGCGTGAGGCTGGCCGGGTGAATGCTTTAGCTCTGTGTGCGGCGGCCGCCATTGTTCGCCCCGGCATCGCCACTTCTGAGATTGATGGTGCAGCGGTGTCAATCTTGCGTGAGCATAATGCCGAAGCGGCTTTTCTAGGCGAGCCGGGGGCGTTCCCCTATCCGGCGACCACCACCGTTTGTGTGAATGATGAGCTGGTACATGCCATTCCTGGAAAGCGGCGGCTTGAAGAGGGGGACATTGTGAGCATCGATTGCGGCTCAATCGTGAATGGCTTTGTGGGTGACTCTGCCATCACGGTTCCCGTTGGCCAAGTATCGTCAGAAGCGGAGCGTCTCATGGAAGTTACCCTCGATGCGCTGGTAATTGGCATCGAACAAATGGTTGTAGGGAATCATACAGGCGACGTCTCAGCCGCTATCCAGACCCATGTTGAGGGCAACGGATTTAATGTAGTTCGGGAATATACGGGACATGGGATTGGCCGCAGCATGCATGAGGATCCGCAAGTTCCCAACCATGGCTCGCCGGGCAAAGGCATACCCTTACGCCCTGGTATGACGATCGCTTTGGAGCCAATGGTGCTGGCAGGTTCGCCAGAGACGCGCATATTGCAGAGTGGATGGACCGTGGCATCTGCGGATGGCCGCCTGACCGCCCACTTTGAACACACCGTAGCGGTTACGTCGGAAGGACCACGTGTCTTGACCGCTTTAGATACACCGCCAGAGGGGATTAGGTATAATCGCTACTTTGTTAATCGGCTGGCTAGTGAAAAGGTATAACCGTGAAAGTATCAGCTTCTGTAACCAAGCGCTGTCCAAAGTGTAAGATCGTCCGCCGGCGCGGCAAAGTTTACGTGATCTGTGAGAACCCGCGCCATAAGCAACGCCAAGGGTGATGCATGGCTCGAATTGAAGGAGTAGATCTCCCCCGCAACAAGCGCGTCTTGATAGGGCTGACCTATATTCATGGGATCGGCCGTTCTACATCACAGGCAGCTCTTACGTCTGCTGGGATAGATCCGAATACTCCGGTGCGTGATCTCACAGAGGGTGAGGTCAGTTCGATTCGTGAATACATCGCTCAGAATCTCACGGTAGAGGGAGACCTTCGTCGTGAGGTTCAGTTGAATGTGAAGCGGCTTATCGACATCAATAGCTACCGAGGTCTTCGCCATCGAAGGAATTTGCCTGTTCGAGGCCAGCGCACACGCACCAATGCCCGTACCCGGAAGGGCCCGAAGAAGACCGTCGCTGGGCGAGGACGTCGAAGGGGCGCAAAGAAGAAGTAATCTGCTCGCATGAGTTCCCCTTCTCACTTGGGAACTCGTTGCAGATCATAAGGACCATCAAAGAAGCAGGAGAAAAATGGCACGACGAGATGCGAAACGAAGCAAGATAAAGCGCACCATATCCAATGGGCGAGCGAACATACACGCCACATTCAACAATACGATCGTTTCCATCTCCGATCCGCAAGGGAATGTTGTGGTCTGGGGAAGTGCTGGGTCCTCGGGATTCAAAGGCTCCAGGAAGAGCACTCCTTTTGCGGCGAGGAAGGCGGCGGAAGAGGTCATTCGGTCGGCCAAGGACCTAGGTTTGAAAGAGGTAGATGTGTTTGTTAAGGGACCTGGCCCGGGTCGGGAGGCCGCCATCCGCGCCATCCAGGCCTCAGGGGTAAAGGTGCGATCCATAAGTGACGTAACGCCAATTCCACACAATGGCGTACGTCCACCGAAGAAGCGAAGAGTCTAGAGACAATAGAGGAACTAGGTAACGAATGGCGAAATATAGAGGGCCAGTGTGCAAGATATGCCGAAGGGAAGGCGAGAAGCTCTTCCTGAAGGGACAGCGTTGCTACACTCCGAAGTGTGCATTTGAACGCAGAAGCTACCCTCCCGGAGATCATGGACGTCAAGCGATGTGGCGCAGACGGAGAGTATCCGAATATTGGAAGCAGTTGAGGGAGAAACAAAAAACTCGCCGCGTGTACAACGTGACCGAGAGGCAGTTCCGGCGCTACTATCGAAAGGCTCAACAGCAGCGCGGACTCACCGGTCAGGCTCTACTCATCCAGCTTGAGCGCAGATTGGACAACGTTATCTACAGACTTAATTTTGCCGAGAGTCGAGCCCAGGCACGAATGCTGGTCACGCACGGGCACTTCTCAGTTAACGGCCGTCGAACTGACATCCCCTCCATGCTTGTTAAGCCCGGCGATTTGATTGAAGTTCGGGAGGGCTCGCGGAAGCGAACCTACTTTAAGGAGCTTCCACAGATTGCCGAGACTCGAGCCACGCCTGGCTGGCTGGATCGAAATTCCGAAAATCTCACAGCCAAGATCACGCAGGCGCCCGAGCGCGGCGATATCGACGCTAACTTCAATGAGCAGCTAATTGTGGAGTACTACTCCCGATGATGCGTAGATGCATTCTGACCTCAAAACAAGATAAATTACTGGCCGGGGGGCGTCAGAATAAGGAAGGAGGGGGCAGGTGGCGCTAACAGTAAATATGGTTATGCCCAAGATCGAACGGGAATCGGTGGCCCGAAACTACGGGAAATTTGTCATTAGCCCGCTCGAAAGCGGGTACGGTATTACGTTAGGTAACGCGCTGCGACGAGTATTGCTTTCCTCGCTTGAGGGTTCAGCGACGACCTCCATCCGTATCTCGGAGGTTTCGCACGAGTTCTCAGAGATTCCTGGTGTGCGTGAGGATGTTCTTCAGGTCATGCTGAACATCAAGGAGCTGCGACTGATTATGCACGAAGGGGACTCCGCTCGACTGCGGATTGAGGTGCAGGGCGAGGGAGTCGTGACAGGTGCCGACGTCGTTGTTCCAGCTGAAGTGGAAATTGTGAATCCGGAGCTGTACTTATTTACGGTGGACGCCGATGGATCTCAGTTCGAGATTGAGCTCAATATTGAACGAGGCCGGGGATATTCACCTTCCGATGAGCGCGGGCGATTGCCAATTGGCGAGCTGCCGACCGACGCGATCTTCAGCCCTGTGCGGAAGGTAAATTTTGAAGTTGGCCAGGCACGCGTCGGCCAGGATACGACCTTTGACCGTCTCATTATGGAGATCTGGTCCGATGGAACGATAAAGCCGGAAGATGCTCTTAGCAAAGGCGCCACCATCTTAATGGCGCATTTGCGCGATCTTGCTGGGGTTACTGAAGAGAGCTTGCTCGAAGCGGCCACTCGCGAGGAAGAACCGCAGATGGCGAGCGAGGTGTACGAGATTCCGATTGAAAACCTCGATCTCTCGGTACGCGTTTTCAATTCCCTAAAGCGAACCGGGATAACGAGCGTGGGTGAAGTCTTGGATATGATCGAGAAGGGCCCGGATGCCATGCTCTCAATCCGAAATTTCGGTGAAAAGAGTCTGGATGAACTAAAGGAAAGGCTCGCAGAAAAAGGATATCTGGACGAGGGTGAGGAAGGCGAATTGGAACCGGAAGCGGTGGCGGTATGAGACATCGGGTCGATGGCAAGAGGCTCAGTCGGTCTACCGGACAGCGAAGAGCGCTGCGGCGCAACTTGATTTCCGACTTGTTCCGATATGAAAGAATTCGCACCACGAAGGCCAAGGCGGCCTCGGTGCGCGGTGCCTCGGAAAAGCTCATCACCCTGGCAAAGCACGCAGAGGAGGACGATCAAGTGCACGCACGCCGAATGGCTGCCAAGCGCCTCCGCGACCCAGAAATTGTAATGAAGCTTTTTGACGACATCGCCCCCCGATACCTTGAGCGACCTGGGGGCTACACAAGAGTGTTGAAGCTCGGACCTCGCAAAGGCGATGGCGCCGAAATGGTTTTGCTCGAGTTGGTTGAAGAGTAGAGCGATATCCGAACATTACAAATCGATCGTAGCGTACGACGGAACCGAATTCCATGGATTCCAGCGGCAGGCAGCCTCAAAACGTACCGTTCAAGGTGTTATCGAAGAGGCGCTTACTGAGCTCGGCTGGAGCGGGAACTCGATCCGAGCTGCTGGACGAACGGATCGGGGCGTTCATGCTAGAGGCCAGGTCGTTGTGTATTCGTTGGCCTGGTCACGGGAGCCCGAACGGCTTACCGCGGCGCTAAACGCGCGTCTTCCTGGTGATGTAGCTGTTCGCCACACTGAAGTCGTTCCAGCGGATTTCGAACCGCGCTTTGGCGCCATTAGGCGACGCTACGTTTATCGTGTTTTAGTGGATCCGGTTCCGGACCCACTAAAAGAACGTACGTCATGGCGGGTGTGGCCCGAGCCGGATTTTGACCGGTTGCACAGGGTGGCCGAGATGTTCATCGGGAAGCGTGATTTTGGGGCGTTCGGTAAGGCGCCCACTCCTGGAGGACATACAGTCCGCACAATCAGCAAGGCAGAATGGCGGCTGGATGGCGCTGAATCGTGCCTGATCTTGGAAGCCGACGCCTTTTTGTATCGGATGGTTCGCCGAATTGTGGGGGCCAACCTCCAGGTTGGGTGGGGAGAAAAACGGCCCGAGGATGTCGAGCAAAGCCTTTCAAATCCGGCTCAAAAATGGGTAGGCAAGCTTGCTCCAGCGAAGGGATTGAGCCTCGAAGTCGTTTATTATGAGGCGTGAGGTGTCTTAGACGTGTATAAGACGTTCTATCCAAAACCAGAAGACATTGAGAGCCAGTGGCTATTGGTGGATGCGGACGGTCAGACCTTGGGTCGATTGGCTTCGCGCATTTCAGCCGTCCTGCTGGGGAAGAGCAAACCTATCGTCACGCCGGGAGTCGATACTGGCGACTTCGTGATCGTGGTCAATGCTTCTAAAATCCAAGTTACCGGCGAGCGCCTGGATCAGAAAATGTACTATCGGCATTCAGGTTACCCGGGTGGTCTGCGGACCATTTCTCTTAGGGAGTTGCTGAAACGTAAACCTGAAAGAGTCATTCGTTCTGCAGTATGGGGGATGTTGCCGCACAATCGGCTTGGGCGGCGACTGCTCAAGAAGATGCATGTTTATTCCGGCCCAGACCATCCTCACCGCCCACAAAAGCCCGTCCGCCTAAAGATAAGCGAGTAAAGGAATATGGCAGAAGAATACTTTGAAGCTGTTGGCCGAAGGAAAAGAGCTAGCGCCCGAGTTCGTATCGTGAGCGGCAAGGGTGTATTTGTGGTGAATGACAAGCCCGCAGAAGATTACTTCCCACGGCTGGGCGATCTCAAGCGAATCAAAGCTCCGGCTGAAGTCGCCGGGCTTGAGGATAAGCTAGATGTCTCGGTGCTGGTCAACGGCGGGGGGATAACTGGCCAGTCTAGCGCAATCAGCCATGGTTTGGCGCGTGCGTTGTTGAAAATGGATGAGAACTTCAGACCTGATCTTAAAAAAGCGGGCCTTCTCACCAGGGACGCGCGAATCAAGGAGCGAAAGAAACCAGGTCTCAAGCGGGCACGAAAGGCTCCTACATATACGAAGCGCTAAAAATGAAAATTCCATCAGGCCCTGCAGTTTGGGTACCTGATCCACATTCCAGGGCCGAGGCCGAGAAATTGCCTCGGCCTTTGTAGTTATCGCTACTTATGGAGGTCGTTATGATTGCGATCGATCCACTAGTCTCGGCTCTAGGCCTTGATCCCCGGCATGGGTTGACAACGATTAGCGCAGGCGAGCTGGCGGCGGCTTACTTTCCTCCTCTCAATCCAGACCTCGGCGCGCTAGTGATCGAGCTTAATTCCAGTCAAACCACCGAGCGCGCGCTGAATGTGCTCCGCATCCAGTATCCATCGGAGCACCGTGTATTTTTGTATCTTGAATTGGGGGCCTCAGCCCTCGAGATCTCACTCGGGGAGCTAGAGGCAGATACCAATCCATTGGCGCTTTACCTGCCGCCCTTGAGCTCGGCCTCCTCCTTTGAATCGCTTCAAAGTACGGTTGCCAACCTTCGAGCACCAGAGGGCTGTCCCTGGGATCGGGAACAAACTCATCAATCTCTCCGCAAGCATCTGCTCGAAGAGGCGTACGAAACGCTCGAGGCGCTGGACCAAGCGAACGTGGACGGACTTCGCGAAGAGCTCGGTGATCTGCTTCTTCAAATTCTCATGCACGCACAGATCGCCCAGGAGGCAGGCACTTTCAATATGTCGGACGTGATTTCTGGGATTCAGGCCAAGTTAATCCGCCGCCATCCTCATGTTTTCGGGGATGTTGAAGTAACCAGTGTCGATCAAGTACTGAATAACTGGGAGCACTACAAGAGTGAGGAGAATGATGGGGGACCGTTGGATGGCGTGCCTGGTTCTCTACCAGCGCTCGCACAGGCTGCAGAGCTGCAAGATAGAGCAGGCAGGGTCGGCTTTGAGTGGCTTGGTGCAGAAAAGGCATTGGGGGAGGTAATGGACAAGCTTGCTCAACTGGCGGCGGCAGGAGAACAGCGGGATGAGCTTGGCGACCTGCTGTTTGCGATCGTCAACTATGCGCGCCGGCTCGAAGTTGACGCCGAAGCGGAGCTTCAGCGTGCCAATCAGCAGTTCCGGATCCAGTTCTCAAAATTGCTCCAAGCCGTGTCTGAGTCAGGCCAGCAATTGGAGGATTTAGAGATCACGGATTTGACCCACCTCTGGATTGACATCCGGGACACGGACGCTTGAAACGAGCAGGGCTGATCGTACTTCTTTCCATCGCTGCTGCCGGCTGCGTCCAGGCGCCTACAAGTCCAGTCCCGACGGCTGCCGCGATCTCGACAACGACCTTCGCCTCAACCTCAACCCACCCACCCTCGCCTAGCCTAACCCCTGAACCCAGTCCCACGCGGACACCCAGGCCAACGAGCACGCCAATTCCGCAGGTAGCATTTTCGGATCAACCAGCCGACAGCCTCTATCAGGTTCCCCTGACGGTACAGAGGCTGACACCATTCGAAGCCACAATTCACTTCGAGCTGGATAAGCCCAGCTCGGGCTGGCTACTATATCGACCTGACCTCGAGGGTTTTGCAGGATGGTGGGCAGTGCCTCTTGTGGAACACGAAACCATCCATCAGGTCCCTCTTTTTGGGCTGACGCCCGGAAACCCCTATTCGGTTCAGGTCGGCCTCGGAGAAGACCTGGAATCACTTCGTGTGCCGGAATTCTTTGGAGCGAATTGGGGCCCTATTCGGTTTGAGGTTCCTTCATTAGGCGAACCAGACCTGCGCTTCGGCGTAATCGGCGATTCAGGTTTTGGTGATGATCAAACGCGGGAGCTTATCGAGCTGATGAATGGCTACAATCTTGACTTCGTACTGCACACTGGCGATGCGGTTTATAACATGAATGAGGAATCCGGACCTCCAGAGGCATACGCGCGAAAGTATTTCAAGATGTTCTCCCCGCTATTGCAAGAGGCTCCGTTATTCCCAGTTCTCGGAAATCACGATTACGATGGAGCCGCTCGATTCGACGGCCGGCCATACTTTGTGCACGCCTTTCCTTCGCTTACCGATCCCAGCGTTCCAGACAATGCGCTTGGAAACTGGTACGCCTTTGAGCGATCAGGAATCCAGTTCATAATGCTCGACTCCCAGGCCTTTCATGGCGGCGGTGGAAGGGCGGAGCAAACCGCGTGGCTAGAAGAGCGCCTCGCCGATCCAAGCTTTCGATACTCGATCCCCGTCTTCCACACACCTCCTTATACAAGTGGGCTCCATAAGAATGATGGCCAGGCAATAAGGTTCGACTGGAGCCCACTTTTTGAAGCCGCCGGCACTCCGCTGGTGCTCTCCGGGCACGATCATAATTATGAACGCATCCTACTTGACGGGGTGACTTATGTGGTCAGTGGCGGAGGCTCGCCCATTCTTTATCGCGAAACCGAGCGAGTAGAGGGAAGCCAGGCGTTTCACCGAAAAATGCACTTCGTACAGGTGGAAATCTACCTAGACCGCATCGATCTTACGGCAATTGACATCGGCGGCAGTGTGCTGGATAAGGCGACCATTCTTATTGGCATTGACGGCAATTGACATCGGTGGCACCGTGCTGGATCAGACGCACATCCATATTGACATTGACGACAGTTGACATGAACAGCAGCGTGCTGGATTAGACGTACATCCATATTGACATTGACGGCACTTGACATCGGCGGCAGCGTGCTGGATAAGGCGACCATCCATATGGGCTCTGGATAGGTGCCGGCCCCCACAATTACCTAAGGTCAAAGCGTGATACGATTCGCGCCCACGTGCGACTTTGCCCAGGTTGCCCTTTGCGACCCACGGAGGATAGTTCCTAATCTATGTCTGAA